>CAYJIQ010000168.1:0-4906 GCA_964370275.1 uncultured Christensenellaceae bacterium | reverse complement strand
TTTCTTCTATCCAGCAGACTTTACATTTGTTTGCCCAACGGAGCTTGAAGATTTGGCGAACAAGTACGATGAATTTAAAGAAATCGGTTGCGAAATCTATTCGGTTTCCTGCGACACTCACTTTGTTCACAAGGCATGGCATGATGCATCAGAGACGATAAAGAAAATAAAATATCCCATGCTGGCAGATCCCACTGCGGCACTGGCAAGAGACTTTGATGTTATGATAGAGGATGCGGGAATTGCCGAAAGAGGCACGTTTATCGTCAATCCCGAGGGCAAAATCGTTTCTTATGAAGTTCTTGCGGGCAATGTGGGCAGAAATGCCGACGAGCTTTTCAGAAGAGTGCAGGCACTGCAATTCGTTGCGGAACACGGCGATGAGGTTTGCCCTGCAAAGTGGAAGCCCGGCGCAAAGACATTAAAGCCCAGCCTTGATCTTGTTGGAATGCTGTAAATAAACTCCTAAAGAAAATCACATGGTGAAACATATCATGTGATTTTCTTGCTCATACGAAAAGAGGTCACATGATAAACGAATTTTATGATGCCATAATAGTGGGCGGAGGCCCTGCGGGATTGTCCTCGGCGATATACATGGCTCGCGCAAAATACAAAACATTGGTTCTCGAAAAGGAAAAATTCGGAGGGCAGATTACTATAACCTCGGAAGTAGTAAACTATCCCGGGGTTTTTCATACCAGTGGAGAAAAGCTCACAAAGGAAATGCAGAAGCAAGCAGAAGCGTTTGGTGCGGAATTTCTCATTTCAGACGTACTCGGATTTAAAAAAGACGGAGAGTTTTACACGCTTAAAACAGACAAAGGCGAGATTAAAACGCTCGGAATAATCATCGCAAGCGGCGCTTCCCCAAGAATGGTCGGATTTAAAGGCGAGGATGAATTTAAGGGCAGAGGTGTTGCCTATTGCGCGACCTGCGACGGCGAATTTTTCACGGGCAAAGATATATACGTAGTGGGAAGCGGATTTGCAGCGTGTGAGGAATCACTCTTTCTCACTAGATTTGCAAAGCAAATACATCTACTGATTAGAGGAGATGATTTCACTTGCACAGGTAGTGTGGTGGAAGAAGTTAAGGCACATGAACTTATAAAGATTAGCTACAACACACAAGTTAGCGAGGTCTACGGAGAAAATTTTGTCCAGGGAATAGTTATAGATAAAAACAGCGAGAACGAAAAAGCATTTGATGAAAAAGGAATTGGTGTGTTCGTTTTTGCCGGATACTCCCCTGCTAGCGGGAATTTTGCAGATCAAGTGTCGCTTAACGAGCATGGATACATCATCACAGACGAAAACCGCAAAACCAACCTTGACGGAGTATATGCCGCCGGCGATATTTGCATAAAAAATTTACGCCAGGTAGTAACTGCTGTCTCGGACGGCGCAACCGCAGCAACCTCCCTTGAAAAGTTTGTAGCGGCTGAGTATGATAGGTTGAATTTGCCAAAGAGAGACTATGTAATGCCCGAAAAGAAGCAACTGAGTTCCGATTCAACAAAACCCGAAACAAACGACGGTGCTTTTATTTCCGCAGACATAATCGAAGAATTGCAACCTGTGCTGTCGAGATTTGAATCTGATATCCTTCTAAAATACAAACTCGACGACAGGGACGTTTCAAAGGAAGTGCAAGGTTTTATGAGCGAATTTGCAGGTATAAGCGACAAAATCACCTGTGAGAAGGACGATAGCCTCAATAGCAGTGCACTTCCCGTGATTTCAATCTGTGGCGGAGACGGAGCACAAAAAGGTGTCTGCTTCCACGGTGTTCCGGGCGGGCATGAATTTAACTCATTTATCATCGGTCTTTACAATGCGGCGGGTCCGGGACAAAAGATTGCTCCCGAGGATTTAGCGGCCATCAAAGCGATTGATAAGAAAATTCATATCGACATAGCGGCAACTCTTTCCTGCACCAATTGCCCCGAACTCGTAATGGCGGCAGAGCGAATAGCCCTTGAAAATGAGAATATCACTCTTGATATCTATGACCTCTCTCAATTTGAAGATTTAAAGGCAAAACACAATATAATGAGCGTACCCTGCATGATTATAAATGACACCCACGTTCATTTCGGCAAGAAAAATCTTTTGGGTGTACTGGAGATAATAAAAACTATATAGAAAAATTGCCGATTAACCGTGTACATGGTTAGTCGGCGAAAAAGCAGAGGTGAAAAATGAGCGAAAATAAATTCAGCGGTGTAACGGATACTTTGTTTATCCCTTTAATTGCACGCATAGAGATTTCAAAGAAGTTTCCCGCATATTTTCGAGACGAAAAGGCATTGAGCCTTGAAAACATGTTCTCGGCAGGAAGCATTGCGGCAAAAAGTTCCGAGTATTCCATGATGGCATCCGCATCAAGAGCGGTCGTTATGGATAAAATCGTAAGTAATTTTATAGACGAAAACGAAAATTCAAATATTGTATGCATCGGGTGCGGGCTGGAAACCATGGTCTGGCGACTAGAAAAAAGCGCGCATTTTTACGGTATTGACTTTCCATCTGTAATAGAGAATCGCAAGGAGATTTTGGGCAAACACGAAAGCGAAACCCTAATTCCGGGAGACGTCAACGAGTTGGATTTGTCGGAATATATGGATTGCTCTTCCCCCACAATGTTTGTGGTAGCAGGAGTTTTTCAATATTTCAAAGAGGAAGAAGTGTTAAAACTCCTGGCAAAGTTGAAATCCGGGTTTGAAAATGCACATGTATTATTTGACGCAATCGACGAATTTGGAATAAATTATGCACAGAAATACGTGAAAAAAACGGGGAATAAAAGTGCAATGATGTATTTTTACATCAACGATCCCAAGGAATTCGCAGACAAATCAAACACCGAGCTTCTTGGCTTATTTGGTTTTTTTGAAGAGGCAAGAAAACTCCCAAAACTAAAATTTAAGACGAGGATTTCGATGAAAGTAGCGGACGATAAAAAACACACTATGATACTTCACTTAAAATTGGACTAAGTATACCAAAGCACGCACCTACAATTTTTTTCTTGACAATACTAGCAGTACAAGCTACAATATACCAGTGGTATATACCACCGGTATATTTTTGAGGTGTAATTATGATTGAATACAGTGAAACGAGAAACAAAATATTGGAAGTGGGCAAGGAAGAGTTTTTATTGCATGGATATAAAGACGCTTCCCTTAGAAAAATTGTAGAAAAAGCAGGCTTTACAAAGGGCGCATTTTACGGATATTACAAGGACAAGGTGTCTTTGTTTTATGACCTTACAGACCCGTATGCCAATGTGTTTTTAGAAAGCTTTAAAAATGCACAACAGACTTTTTTTGACTTAATCCCGGGCGGAAACACCAAGGAATCCAACGCACTTTCTTTGCAGTATTTATACTCCTTTGTAGACTATATATACGAACATCACGATGCATTTAAACTCATATTGTGCAAAAGTGCAGGGACGAAATATGAAAACTTCACCCACGATTTGGTGAACTTGCAGGTGGACAAAACCCTTTTATACCACAATGAACTAAAAAAAGCTGGCAAACTCTCCGCAGAGATGGACAGAAACTTATTTCACATTCTCACCTCAGCATATTATGAGAGCCTTTTTGAAATAGTCAGACACGACATAAAAAAGGAAGATGCCCTTGGGTATATTGAAAAAATAGCGGTTTTTTTTACAGCGGGTTTTGATACATTGATAAAGTATATTTAAATTTATTTTATAAGGAGAAGAGAAATGGCGAGTAACAAAGGAAAAATTAACGTAAGGGATATTATCACCCTGGCAATTACATTCGTACTAATGTTTTTGATTTATGTACTGGTGGGGGTTCCACTCTCTGCAAGCGTGTACGGACACCTGTTTATACTATCAATTTGCGCTCTGCTATGGGGCTGCATGTTCCTGTTTTTATACACGAGAATAAGCAAAAACGGCATATGTTTGATTTTTGGGATTTTGCTTGCGCTTGTAAACCTCATAAACTTCTGGGGAACGTCTGTAATGATAGCGGTGGGCGGAATTGTCGCCGAGATAATATGGAGAAAACTGGACAAGACGAAGTTTTCAACAATGCTAATATGTTTTGCTGTTCAAGTTTTTGCGTGGTTCGTGGGCATGGTTCTACCACTTATAATCATGACGGACATATATGTAAATACGTTTGTGGGCTATGAAGAGGTTTACCGAGGCATGGCAGATATGATAATGGGACCGATGCTTGCTGTATACGGCGGAGCTACGATTGTAGGTTGCGTAGCAGGCGGGTTTATCGGAAAAGCTATTTTAAGGAAACACTTTATAAAGGCGGGAATTGCATAAATGGATGTTTCTCAAACACATGAGCCAGGTCGTGTTAGGAGTTTAGATCCCAGAGTAGAGCTGTTTACGGTAATCTTTTTCGTAACAGCCTCTTACTTTCTCCCTAATTCCTACGCAATGTTATATCTGTTTGGATTGATTTCTCTGTTATATTTGACAAAAGGCTTGTTCCCGGGAGCACTTAAAACGATTTTAGTATTTGTTGTATTTGAAGGCTTGAAATACGGAGTCTCGTTTATTCCCGGGCAGGAAATAGTGAGTGCAATTTCGTATATGTTGTTTTTCCTGCAAAGGACGTCTGTTATTTTTCTGATGGTAAGCCTGATGAGTGCCGGTCTTAACATTAGCAGGTTGATAGCATCTTTCGGGAACATGAAAATGCCCACCTCCGTAGTTGTATCCATAGCCGTGGTTTTCAGGTTTTTCCCCACGGTAAAATCCGAATTCACTGCAATAAAAAGCACAATGAAACTGAGAGGTGTGGGTATAAATGCAAAAAACATCTGCCTTCACCCGATAAGAACGGTAGAGTACACGTTTATTCCGCTGTTTATTAGGAGCATGAAAATAGCA
>CAYJIQ010000167.1:0-4946 GCA_964370275.1 uncultured Christensenellaceae bacterium | reverse complement strand
GGTCATTTGAGTTAGGGGAACCCATGACAGAACAAGCGTGTAAGACTCCATCTATTTCTATGAGCATCGGACGTTTTTCCCAGGTGTATTCGCCGCCAAAGCAACTCAAAAAAGCTTCGTGATCGGCAGAAAGCAAAACTTCTACATCAGCATGATTTGTACCGCCGTTTCTTTGAACGTCAAAGGAAGTAGAGGTTTTATAGTCGTAAACGGTGGCGGTTGCGCCGACGGGAAAAATGTCGTCTATGACGCTCCACTCGGTAAGTTCGCCATATTCTTCGTAGACCGTCGTTGTCGGGCCATAAACTCGAACAAAATTTGGGTTTATCGGCTGTCTTATAGCATCGGGGGTGTAAAGAAGATCCCATGTTGTCTGCCCACAAATTCCGTCTGCCGAAAGCCCGTTGGTGGATTGAAAGTATAAAATTCCCGTTTCGGTCATGCCTCTGTATCTGCCCGTCGCACGAAATGACACGTAGCCTAAGTCATACAGTCTTGATTGTAGGGAATAAACATCGTCTCCGGAGGATTCGTTGTCAAGAGACATCTCTGCACTGCCCGTGGAAAACGGCAAAATCAGAGCTATTATTAAAGCTAAAGCTAAAATCAGTTTTGTCTTTTTCATTAATCGTTTCACTTTCAAAATCATGTGCGGACTAAAGTCGCTTTTTATCAGTTAGATTATAGCATAACCAAGAGAACTCTTCAATTAAATCGGTGTAAATATCACAAAGTTTGCACAATGTTCATAAGAGATGATGTTGCGCAATATAATTATAGTGCCGCCGCTTATTGCACAGCATATTTGGCTAAGCACAACTTATTGGAGGGATTATGGATATACACGTAGTAAAATCGGGAGACAGCATCTACTCAATAGCGCAACAATACTCGGTTTCGCCCGTTAAACTTGTCGAGGACAATGGGATCGCAAATCCGAATTTATTAGCGGTCGGGCAAGCTTTGCTAATATTATACCCAAAGGTTACGTATACGGTAAAAACAGGGGACACCCTTTATAAGATTTCTGTACAAAATAAGGTGAATATTATAGATATTTGGCGACTTAATCCTGCTCTTGGCGGAAGAGATAAACTTTTTGTCGGACAAAAACTAACTCTTGAGCAAGATGAAAATCCTAGATACGATTTGCGGGTCAACTCATACGCATATCCATCTATAGATCGCTCATTACTTTATTCGACGTTGCCGTATTTGAGCGAGCTAACCCCGTTTACATATCGCGTCACTGCGGACGGGTCGCTTGTGTCTATGCAGGATGACGAACTTATTTCCTCGGCAAAATACTACAGAGTTACGCCTGTTATGCATGTTGCGGGAATAACTGCAACGGGGGCGTTTGACAGCGACATCGCCTCTTCGGTGCTTAACAATAAAACAAGTGCACAGCGTTTGATTTCTGAAATTTTAAAGGTAATGAAAGAAAAGGGATATGGAGCAATAGACGTTGATTTTGAATACGTATATGCAGAAGATGCTAAAAAATATGCCGAATTTATAGCAGATTTAAAGTCAAAAATACCCAAGGGATACTACGTTACCGTTGCACTTGTCGCCAAATCGTCGGGAGATCAAAAGGGACTATTATATGAAGGGCATGACTACAAGCTTATGGGGCAAGCGGCGGATTATGTTCTGCTTATGACATATGAATGGGGATATGCTATGGGGCCTCCTATGGCGGTTGCGCCGATAAACTATGTCGAAAATGTCGTCGACTATGCACTTGGTGTGATTCCAAAACAAAAGATTTATATGGGCATTCCCAACTACGGATATGACTGGCAAATTCCGTTTAAAGAAGGGAACAAGGCTAGGTCGATTACAAACGAAGAGGCTATAAAACAGGCGATTGCATTCGGGGCGCAGATAATGTATGACGAGACATCCAAGACGCCATATTATAACTATACAGATCAAGGCGGAAAAAAGCACGAAGTTTGGTTTGAAGATGCACGGAGTATAAAGGCAAAACTTGAGCTACTCATGAAAAAAGATTTAATAGGTGCGGGATATTGGAATTTAGATAGACCGTTTACCGCTAACTGGTGCCTGCTCAATGCGATGGTGAACATATACAGCTGAGGATGGTAATTATGAAGAAGAGAAAAAAACGCGTTCTTTCCGCTATGCAAATACCAGTCGAGGTGGCGCTTGGGGGCGTGAATATAAGTGTGTATGAGGACAAAAGTTGCATAATAGAAAATGCAAACCATTTGATAAGCTACGACAATCATTTTATTCGAGTAAGCAGTCAGACGGGAGTTTTGTGTGTAAAAGGAAGGGGGATGGAGATCTCTGAATGTTCGCAAAACAGAATTTGTATATTCGGAAAAATAAATGGTTTTTTTTATGAAGGGGGTGAAGTCTTTGAAGAGTAACGGCTATTGTGACGAGTTTTCGTTTCGCTCGGCAAATCCATCGGTAATATTAAAAGAGGCGAGCGCGCTGGGCGTGTGGGATGTGAAAAGAAGAGGAACGCTTCTTACTTTAAAAGTCTCGTGTGAAAACAGCGTCAAATTGCGAAAAATAGCTGACAAACACGGGATTTATGTGCAAAGTGTATCGCACAAAGGAGCAAAAAATCTTATTTCATTTTTAAAGGCAAGACCGATGGTTCCCGTCGGCATTGTCGTTTTTATATTGCTTTTTTTATTTGCGAGTTCGTTTTGCTATTCGGTTACTTTTTTTGGACTGCACGAGGTTAGTGAAATGCAGATTATGGAAAAACTCTCGCAAATGGAGATTTTATTTCCGGTAGCAAAGTCGCAAATAGACAAAGAGACAATTGAATCGGAACTCTTTATGAGTTTTGAGGAGTTTATTTACGTTCAGGCTGAGTTTAACGGAACGGTACTTGAGCTCACGTTTCAGGAGGGCGCAAAAATTCCGGAGAAAGAACAGAGCGCACCTGCGGACATCGTTGCAACAAAGAGTGGAGTTATAGTTGATATGACTGTTCTTAGGGGAATGCCAAGTGTAAGCGTTGGACAGAAGGTAGAAGAGGGGCAGGTGCTCGTTGCCGGAAATTATCTTGTTTCACAAAAACCTATTTTAATGACGGCAGATGCAAGCGTAACTGCGCAGATAATCTATGAAGGAATAAGCGAAAAACCGATTAGCGACACGCAATATTTGATGACGGGTAACTATGTAACGGGAAGGGAAATCTCGCTTGGAGGAGCTGTTATAAGCGAGTTTAACTCTCCGTATGAAAACAGCGAGCAAGAAATTGTTGAAGAAATTTTGCTCGGGGAGAATTCTCCTGTTTGCGTATTGATAAAAGATGTAGTATACTATGAAGTGGTGGAGTATAAAACCGACCGAAGTGCATTTGTCGCAGAGGTGAATGCAAGGGAAGAGGCGTACTATAACGCACTTGCAGACATAGAAGAAGGGGCAGAAATTATCAGCGTCGGATTTGACGTAAGCCACTCGAAAACCGGGGTTTTTGCAACCGCTTATATCATTACAGAAGAGGAGATAGCTCGGATCAAGACGATTGACGAGCAGGTTGAAACGCAGATTGAGTGAAATTGTTGTTAGCATAGATGCGGCAGAGCAGATAAGCGAAATATTTGGGAGTTTTGACGAAAATATTAAGATTATCGAGTCATTTGCCTCAGTGAAAATAAAGGCGGACAGCGGAGGAATTGTCATCACGGGAGAAAAAGCGGATGTGGCACAGCGTGTCATAAGGGCGCTTGTAGACCTATCAGAAAAGGGTGAATATATAGACGCGAGCAAGGTAAGTTATTTGCTCGAGTCGCTCGAAGAGGGGGACAACCCCGACATATTGTCCGCATTTGAAGGCGTGGTCGCTGTGACTAATAAGGGTCGACCGGTAAAATGCAGGACGTTGGGGCAAAAAAAATATGTACAAGCCATAGAAAATAACACTGTCGTTTTTGGAATCGGGCCTGCGGGAACCGGTAAGACATACCTTGCGATGGCAATGGCGGTAGTTGCACTGAAAAATAAACAGGTTTCAAGGATTATCCTAACAAGACCGGCTGTCGAAGCGGGAGAAAAGCTTGGGTTTTTGCCGGGAGATATGCAAAACAAAGTTGATCCATACCTAAGGCCGCTATACGATGCACTATACGACTTTATGGGTGCAGATGCCTTTTCACGTCTTTCCGAGAAGGGAAGCATCGAGGTTGCGCCCCTTGCATATATGAGAGGCAGGACGCTTAACGATGCGTTTATAATTCTTGACGAAGCACAAAACTGCACGAGTGAACAGATGAAGATGTTTCTTACGAGGTTTGGCGAGGGTGCGAAGGTGGTTGTGACGGGAGACATAACACAAATTGACCTGCCCGAGGAACGAAAAAGCGGCCTAAAAAAGGCTTCTGAACTTTTAAAGGATATAGAAGATATTGCGGTTATTCACCTAACAAACAGAGATGTCGTTAGGCACAGACTCGTTAAGCAGATAATAACCGCTTATGAAAAGTGGGAAAAACGTAAGTAATAATTCAAGTCACAGGGGGGATAAATTTGCGTAGAAAAGTAAAAGTTCACTACAGAGACCCACAAAAAAAGGAAAAGTTGCTTTTTCCGATAATTCTATATGCACTGCTTTATGTAGTGTGTGTGGTTGGAGTTGTTCTTGGAACGGCACCTGAAAATTTTGATTTTCAGACGGGTGAGATAGCACAAAGTGATGTTACGGCGCCTCGTGATGTTGTGGACGAATTTTCTACCGAACAGCAGCGCCAGGCGGCAATGCAAAATGAACCGTCGGTATACATCATAGATGAGACGATCTCTGAGAGCAATGTAACAAATACGACGGATGCCTTTCAAAAAGCAGAAGAAATTAGAAGCATGGCAAGGGACATATATACCGACAAACAGATGGTTCCGAGCGTTGCGTATAATCCGGCTAACATAAACTGGCAGCAGGAACTTGGAGAAGC
>CAYJIQ010000166.1:4294-4947 GCA_964370275.1 uncultured Christensenellaceae bacterium | reverse complement strand
GCTCGTCTTGAGCGTTTTGCAGAGATGGAAGCAGAAGCGGCAAAAGTAAAAGAAGCAGACTTTTCGGATATCAAGATTCAAGTCGGTTCTCGTCTTGGAACAAAAGTTATTATTGCAGAAAATATCAACAAATCATATGGAGATCGTGTATTAATCAAAGACTTTTCTTTCTCGCTTCCGCAAGGCGGGATTGTCGGCGTAATCGGGCCAAACGGCGTTGGCAAGACGACACTGTTTAAGAGTATTGTTGGACTGGAAGAGTTAACAAGCGGTTCGCTCGAAATCGGAGAAACAGTTCACATTTCTTATGTAGACCAAAACAGAGCCGGGTTAGACCCGAATAAATCGCTTTGGGAAGTAGTTTCGGGTGGAAATGATTATCTTCAAGTAGGAAAAGTACAGATTCCAAGTAGAGCATACCTTTCGGGATTTGGATTCAAAGGGGGAGACCAACAGAAGAAGGCAGGAGTGTTGTCGGGCGGAGAGCGTAACAGATTAAATCTTGCTCTTACATTAAAAGAAGGTGGAAATCTAATTCTTTTAGATGAGCCTACCAACGATTTGGATATTGCAACCTTATCAAGTTTAGAGGAAGCGTTGTTAAACTTCCCGGGATGCTCGTTAGTAATCAGTCACGATAGATTCTTCCTTGA
>CAYJIQ010000166.1:0-4284 GCA_964370275.1 uncultured Christensenellaceae bacterium | reverse complement strand
CAACTCACATCATTGCTTGGGAAGGTACAGATGAAGAACCGGGAAACTGGTATTGGCACCAAGGAAACTTTGAATCTTACCAGAAGAACCGTGTAGAGCGTTTAGGGGCGGAAGCGGCAAAGCCTCGCAGAATGAGAAGGAAATTAACAAAGGCATAAAACTTGGTCACGAGCACAAAAAAACGTTCAGCACCGAAGCACCGAACGATATTAAATCCGGCGTTACGCCGGGGGAGTTTTTGTGCGGTTAGGATATCATGTTACGAGCACAAAAAAAGACGTACGACTTAATGTCATACGTCTCAGAGCGTCAATAAAGCCCGCAAACGCAAAAATCCCTCTAAAACTTAGTGGGATTTTGCTTTATTCGTTGCAAGAACTTGCATTTTTCGGTCACTTATTATAGATAAGCTCTCTCTAATGCAAAACCTTGCGCCTCGGCTTGCAGACTTTCTTGACGCTCGCCAGTCTGTTTTTATTTCTCGCCGACAATCTTGTAGTAAACCCGAGATGTAGCCATGTATGCGATTATGTATGCTGCGAGGAAGACACCTCCCGTCACAAGCGTACACTCCAAAATCGGCGGGGATTGTTGGAATATGAAGGAGCTTACAAACATGCTGACCGCCGCATATGCAAACGCCGTATGTATGAACGCAACGACTATCGGCAGGAAAAATACCCGCAAAATCTGTGAGCGAATGACCGCCTTGACTTCTTTTTTGCTGAGCCCGATGTTCACAAGAATGCGGAATCGCTCCTTGTCCTCCATGCCCTCTGCTACCTGTTTGTAGTACATGACGAGCACTGTTCCCATCAAGAAGAGCATTCCCAGCAGAAGACCGATGAAAAATAGTCCGCCATATATCTCGAAAGATCCGGCTTCAAATGTAGATCTGTACAGCAAATTTACGTTGTTTCCGCCCGAAATTTCCTCCGAATGCATGTATATATACTGCATAAGTTCTTCTTTGTGTGCGTCGCTCAACCCTTCCGCATCAAATAAGAATGCATATTTTTCATATTTTATACTGTAATTTTGCAAAAACTCGTGCACCATGTCATCCTCTAACACAACGTGAGAGAAATATTCGTCCATGAACATTACGGAATCAGCTATGGGAACTGTATCGATAATTTGTGCCGTGCTTACAGTTTTCCCCGCCACAATCATGGAAGTTATTTGCGGAAGCGTCACCGCCATTTCATTTTCTCCCAAATCTATAGGAGTTTGAGCCAAAGCGTTGTAATCCGACTCGCTTAAAATTATGAGCATAGTATTGTTGTTCTCGCCCAGCTCCAAATCGTCTATCTGCCCTTCGTGGTTGTTTACATATGCCAGCACGTAGGGGCTTTGCACGGTATTTGAATATAAAATCTCATTTTCATCCATATAGCCTAGTATATCGCGAACATAATTTTCTTCGTCTTCATGGTTTGGGTTTTCCTCGAAATTTATTGTTACGACTGTATTGCGAGGAAAATTGTCGTCCACCGCTTTATCAAGACCCACGTAGAGGGACAGAGTAGAGGAGAGAACCATGATTAGTGCCGTAGACATAATGCAGATGTTGGCTAGCCCAACGGCATTTTTGCGCATTCTGTACATCATCGATGACGTTGTCAAGAAGTTTCGTTTTTTATAGTAGTAGTTTTTATTGCGCTTCAAGACTTTGAGCAGAGCAACACTTCCCGTAATAAAGAGAACATACGTCGCTACCGCCACTATAATTATCGCTCCGAACAACCGTATAATCAAGTCTCCCATAATAAACTCATGGTTTGCCAAAAAGTAGCCGCTACCGAGCAGCAGGCACCCGATTATAGTCATCGCTACCCTTGCCTTGGGCTCTCGTTCTCCTTCGGATTTCATTAGATCAACGGGTTTTGCACGTTTAACCTGCACCGCCGAATTTATCAGCGTTATTACGAATATTGCGCCGATTAAAATTAAAGTACGCAACACGGCTTCTATGTCCACATTAAACGAATATTGAGGTTGTTCGCCGATAAGGTTAAAGAGCAGTAGCGTAAAAAGTCCGTTTAACAATATGCCCACGCCTATTCCCGCCACCGAAATTATCAAGTACACAATTAAATTTTCGTGGAGCATCAGGCGTGTGATGTGCTTTTTTTCCATGCCCAAAATGTTGTATAGTCCGAACTCCTTGCGGCGTCTGCGCATGAGAAAACTGTGAGTGTAGTACATAAACGCAATGGCAAGAAGTGCCGTCACCGCGGAGGCTAGGCCTAGCACTGCATATGTTGTGCCCATCTTGTCCCACACACTGCTCATGAGTGCGGATAGGTTGTAATATATTAATACCGTGCCCATTGCGCTCAAAATGTACGGGGCAAATATCGCTTTATTCGTCCGTATGTTTGAAAATGCCAGTTTAAAGTAAAATTTCATCTCACTCACCTCTGCTTGTGAGCAACATATCCGAAATGTTTCCTGAAAATTCTTCGGAACTCAGGTTTCCGCGGTAAAGCTGACCGAACAGTTCTCCGTCCTTTAAAAACAGCACTCGTTTTGCGTGGGAAGCCGCTTTTACGCTGTGTGTAACCATGAGTATCGTCTGCCCACCCGTGTTTATCCGCTCAAACAACGCAAGCAGTGATTCACTAGATTTTGAATCGAGTGCACCCGTCGGCTCGTCTGCCAAAAGAAGTACAGGATTTGTGATTAACGCACGAGCGACCGCCACCCGCTGTTTTTGACCGCCCGAAATTTCATGGGGGAATTTTTCCGAGATTTCAGAGATTCCGAGGCCCTGTGCCAACTCTTCATACTTACTGCGGATTAGTTTATGGTCAAGTCCTGCGAGCACAAGCGGAAGATATGCATTGTCGCGAGAAGAAAATGTGTCGAGCAGGTTGAAATCCTGAAACACAAATCCCAAGTTAGTGCGGCGATATACCGATAGTTCCCCTTCTTTCATCGCTGTTACATCTCTGCCTTGCACGCGCACGCTGCCCTTTGTCGGCTTGTCGATGGTGGCTATTATATTAAGGAGCGTCGTCTTTCCGCTGCCCGATTCTCCCATTATTGCGACAAATTCGCCCTTTTCCACACTAAAAGACACGCCCGAAAGCGCCTGAACCCTGCTCGTACTAAATTTTGAAACGTATATTCTGCTTAAACCGTTCACTTCTAAAAAAGCCATGTTAGTACCTCCCTTTTATGTATATATCATATAATTAATTAGGAGCGCCAACCATAACTTTACCTTACATTTAATCTTACATTATTGTAAGGTTACTCCGCAGTCAACTCTTCCCTGTGCAGGTCTATCTTAACCGTCGTGCCGTTGTCGTTCGAAAAAACCTTGATATTATGTCCCAAGCGATCAAGCGACTTTTTTGTCATATATAGCCCAATCCCCGTGGCTTTTTTGTCCATCCTGCCGTTGTAGCCGGTAAAACCCTTTTCAAATATTCGGGGTAAATCCTGCGCCGATATTCCCTGTCCACTGTCCACTATTACGAGGGTACATTTACTTTCAGTATAAATTTTCACTTTACCGCCGGGGGGAGTGTACTTCACCGCATTTGAAATTATCTGCTCAATTGCAAAGCATAGCCACTTCTCATCCGTCAAAACCCGTCTGTCTAAACTGTCATCCATAACAAGCTTTATGTTTGCGCGGATAAAGAACATCGAATGTTTCCTCACCGCCGAATTTACTACATCTCTCAGATTGCACCGATTAACCATCAGATCCGAAGACATGTCGTCCAGCCGCAAATACCCGAGCACATGTTCGGTATATCCGCTTATTTTGAGTAGCTCTGCCAGCAAAATCCTGTCGCTTTCCTCCGTACTCTCCTGCAACATCAGGCTCATTGCTGATATGGGCGTCTTTATCTGATGCACCCACTTTGCATAAAAATCTCTAAGTTCCTGCATGGAAGCCTCGTGTGCCGTCTCGCTTTTTCTTAGCTCATCTCCCAGCGTCCGAGCGAGATTTTCGTAATCTTTCAAAATCACGTTGCGTTCGGAGGGAAGGTTTAACACTGAGTCTTTTGCGTGTTGTTGGATGTCTAAGAGGAGTTTATGTTTTTTTCGGTACCGCAAAAAATCCACAATGCCGCAGAGAAGAATTACGCTTGTACACAAAAGTATCGCATAAATAACGCCGTCAATTGGTAAGGCGTAAAGATATGTAAGCGCACCGAACACTCCGACAAACAGTGCAAACATCAAAAAATATGGAAGTCTGTCCCGCAAATATCTCACTTTATAATATACCCCACGCCTTTTTTTGTAAGAATAAAGTTTTCA
>CAYJIQ010000165.1:0-4958 GCA_964370275.1 uncultured Christensenellaceae bacterium | reverse complement strand
AACGGCGGGGACATTAGCGTTACTGTGCTGGATGATGCCGTAAATGCGAGTAGTGAGACGGGCTTTGTAACGATTACGGGAGGAACTATCTTCCTCAAATGCTCGGGCGATGGTATCGACTCAAACGGAGATTTGAATATCGAAGGCGGGGAAATTGTAATCGATGTTGATGCTATATACAGTGGAGGAGACGGTGAAATTGATGTGTCGGGAGATTATAATTATTCGGGAGGAAGCGTAACCGATGCGCAGGGAAATGAGATTGGGTCGGGGGCGACGGACGATCGTTTTGGCGGACAAGGCGGAGGAAGGCAACCGAGTACGGGGCGAAGATAGGGTTTGATTTGAAAATTCCCGAGTGAGAGCTTGGGAATTTTTTGTCATCTATAAAAATTTTTAAGTTTGATAAATAGCTTAAAATGAGGATAAATGAGGAAAAAAGATATAAAAAAAATAATTCTAATGGTGTAGAATGGATAAAAAAACTTAATTAGTGTTGCAAAAAGGCGTAAAACCCTATATAATGGGATGTAAATGCAAAAAGATGCAAAAAAAATGAGCATCTAGTGAGACAAAAAAGCATTATTCCTTAAATATTTTGTTTCAAAACTTTCATAAGAGTTTAAAAATACACAAGACGTTATTGAGCTTTAGAGCTTGTTAAAAAAATGGGAGGTAAGGATTTATGAACGAAAGAAGAGGGATGCACGAGTCACCGCGTGTGAGAGCGGTGCAGAGGAAAAAGATTTCACGTCGCATTATAGCGATGGTGGTGGCAATTGCACTTGCCGTGGGGGCGTTTGGCTCTGCGGGGATAGTGTTGGCGAGTGGGGACGAGGCGATGTCGGGAACACTGGGAATACCATTGGTGTCGGAAGCAGAACTTGATTTCGTATACACTGGGAAGCCAGTTAATGTTAACTACACTGCAGACGATTTGAAAACGGCAATAAAAAAGTACGTATCCGATAATTGGCTATCGAATAGCGTTGAAGATGACATCAACGATTATATCAACAATTTAAACACAGAAGGAGTGAGCGTTAGCGAGTTTGCTGAAGAAATTGATTTTGTAATTGCAGGTATAGTAAAAGTCAACGGATCAATCACGGCGGACAATTTGACTGATGTTACTGACGGAGAAAAAGAAGTAAAACTTACGCTAACTATCTCTACCCCGAAGTTATTTGGAAGTGGTTGGAACCAGGTTGCAAGTACAGGCATTGCCTTGTATTCATATGAAATTCTACCTGCACCTGTTGAGCTAACTGTGGAGAATTATACATCAGCTGATGGGATAGTTGATACAACAAAACTGAGATATAGCTCAGAACCTGATGTTGTAACAGGAACTCCGACATATGTAATTGAAAACGGTATTATCAAAATAACCGATAGTGCAGGGCTGAGTGTGACAAATACCAACTACACGCTTCAAGGAGCAAAAGTAAACTACGGAAAAGTTACAAAGCTTTACACACAGACGATTTCACTACCTGAGCAAAGGAATGTATACTTAAACGAAGATGCTAAGAGCGCAGCGACTGATGTTTTTATAACAGCAGCAAACGCTGAGCTGTTAAAACTTGGAATTGCATCAACCGTGACTCCGGAAGCAAACACCTTTGATTTTACAGCAGCGGGAAACACACAGTTAAAAGCAACTGTGACTAATGAAAACTCGGTTGTAAACATTGGGGAAACCGCTTACGATGGATACATCATCAACTTTACACAAAAGGTGAACAACAATAAAAATGTTGAGATAGTTCTTGCAGACCGAGAAGAAGGAATAACTGATGGTGAAAACTGGGAAGTCGGTAGTGATTATCAAATCTATCTTAACAGCAATGATGTACCGGGCGATGCAAAAAACTACATAGTAATTGAAAATGGTGTAGAAGCCGATAAGTCAGCGTTTGCGTCACTAACTATGAAGAATGTTAAAAATGATGAAGGCGAAATCGTTGGAATTACAGTTAACGCAAGCTTCCCGGATTGGTTTACCGTTACTAATGATGTAGGAAATGTAGTTTCTATGGATGGTGCGCAAGGCCTTATTCAAACGATGATTACAGAGGAAGTCAATAAATTAGTTAGCTCGGTTACGGGTGGTGCTTTACCGATAAACTTGGGAACTATGGATAAACCCTTTGACGGAAATGCAATTGCAAACGTTTCGGATGAAGAAATGAACGAAGCATTAGCAGATGCGTTTGTGAAAGTAACGGAAGAGCTTGAAGCAATCATGGGTAAACTGGACGGTGCTGACGTAAACGTTCCTATAGAAGATATTGCTGATGGCGTAGAAATACCTGACAATATTGCAGGAATTGATATCTCGCTTGATAATTTTGGTGAAGTTGGAAAACAGATTCAAAATATTATTGACGGTATCAATAGCGTAATTGACCAAATCAATGGAGCGGTTGACCAAGCAGAGGGTATTAGTAATACTGTAGATGATTATATCGACATGGTTAAGAGTTTTGGCGGAACAAGCGCATCAATTAGGTTTGTAGAAGAAGGTGACGGACTTGCAAACACAGTCAATGTTGGAGATGAAACAACATTAAAATTCCAACTTGTACTGCATATGGATGTTGACATCAATTCTGCTATGAAGGAATATTTGGGATTTGATTTAGGGTTCTTAGGTGACATGGGCACATTGGCGTTTGACATTCCAATTGAATTAGCGAGCGCAGGTTTTGGGATTGACCCATTGCCCGTTACAATCTACACCAAAGACGGCGAAACAAGCTTTGACACAAACGGCGGACTGTTCTTTGAACAAAACCCGAGAATCCTCGAAGCTGTTGTTTTGGCAGACCACTACGTTACAGTAAACCCGATTAGCTACTATCTTCTAAGCGACGAAGTAATTGCGATGCTCGAAGACACAGACGGCAACGGTGTTAACGTACTAAAAGCAGATGGTTCGGGACACAACCTAAACAGTAACTTCGAAGTTACAATTAAAAACATGAGCGAAATTCCGCTCTATGGCGAAGTAAGCGACGAAATCATCGAGGCTATGACCTTTGTTGATGAAGAAGTAGCAAAGCTTAAAAATCTTGTAGCTGAAATCAAAGCTGAAATTGAAGCGCTAAAAGCTAAAGGCGAAAGTGACATCGATGCTTTCCTAACAGCATACAACAAGATTATGAGCGAAATTGAAGAAGCTAAAGGCGATTTGAGCACGATAGTCGGAATCGTTACAGAAAAACTCGGAAGCCTCGGAACAGACGATGTTAAGGCGGCAATCGACGCAATAGTTGAAAAGGTCACAGGCTTTGAATCACTCGAAGATGCACTAAAAGAAGCTGCGGCACAGGGACTTGCTAAAGTTGCAGATGCACTTTGCGGCGAGATTGAAAAACTCGGCGTTAACGCAGATGATATCGACACGATTATCTCAATCGTAAAAAAAGCTAACAGTATCATCGAAAAGGGCAGCGAAATAATCGAAGCACTCAAAGACGGTGCTGCAAAAGATTTATTGACAGATGCACTTGAAAAGCTCGAAGGTATGCTTAAAGACTTCCTCTGCGACGAAATTGGCAAAATCCCCGGATTTTTCGAAGGTGAATTCGACAAGCTAATTAAAGAGCTCGAAGACCTCGGAGTAATGGGTACGATTGAAGAGATTAAGGAAGCTATCTCTAAGGTAACAGGACTTGTTGAGGATGCTAAAGACTTCATAAATGACGTTGAAGACTTTATCGACAAACTCCCCGGCGGAAGTGAGATAAAAGAAGCTCTTCAAAACGCTTTAGACACTCTTAAAGACGCTGTCAACGAAAAGCTCGCAGATGCACTACAGAAGTTTTTAGATAAACTTGAAGAGCTCGGACTTGACATTAAAGATGAATTAAAAGATGAAATTGCAAAGCTCGAAGCACTCTTAAAAGACGCATACAATGCACTTTTAGCAGAACTTGACGCAATCTTCCCGATAGAAATGGATATCGACGGAGCAACAAAGACGTTTGATACACTTCCCTTCATCCTTGGTGAAGACACAGCGGTTATCACCACTGTAAACGGCGTTTTAGCAGACGCACAGGCAAAAGTTGATGAACTTACAGCAAAATTAGGTTCGGTAGAGAGCATTAGCGCAGTTGAAGCGGCACTAGACGCACTTGCAGGCGAATTTGCAAAGCTTGAAGATGAATTTGCTAAAGCAGAAGACTCAGTAAACGGCGTTAGCGACAAGACGATGAATGACCTCAGAAATGCTGTGCTTGCACTAAACGAAATGGATGTAATCAAAGATATCATCGAAATCGAGTGGAATGTTAATCACGCAAAAGGCTACGGTCTTGACAGCGCAAACTCGGGATTGTACGAGAACACAATCACGATTACTGCAAAACTTTTCGGAATGGACGAAGATCTTGCGATAATGAACTTTGACCTCGAGATCAAGCAGGTTGACGTTGAAGTTGGAGCACTAGACCAAACATGGGCTGCCCTCAACTATAATTTTACCGATGAGACAGGGTACTTCAATATTGATTCGAATGATCCGGCTGTTGAAGATGCGTTCAAGAAGCTGATTGGAGAATTGGGAATAAATATCGATTTATCGGCGTACCCAGATTATGTAGGAACCCAGCCGGAGCCTGGAGATGTTTTTGAAAATGTTCTATATGTAGACTTTTTACCTGCAGACTTTGAAAACTTCAATATCACTGAAGTTGAAAGAGGAGATCTTATTATCGAAGACGAATCAGGAACAGGTACCGGACCCGGTGGTGGAGACGATAACGGCGGAACTGTAATAGTGCCCCCGGGAACTGATGAAACTCCCGACCTTGACGATGACGACGAAGGTGACGACGAAGGCGACGACGAAGGCGACGATACAACAGGCGGCGACGATACAACAGGCGGCGACGATACAACAGGCGGCGAAGAAACAACAGCCGCAGACGATACAACAGGCGGCGAAG
>CAYJIQ010000164.1:0-4965 GCA_964370275.1 uncultured Christensenellaceae bacterium | reverse complement strand
TTATGTTCCAGATATAGCATGAAAGAGCGACAATGTCGGGGGAGAGTGCTAATATATCTTTTACAATCTTATCGGGGTCGTTTTTAACGGTGCTTTCGACAACAAAAGCACGGCAAACATGCCGTATCGCCGAATGAAGATACCAAACGGACAACGAGGAGTGTATATATCTTGAATTTATGCTTACAAGTGCAACCTTCTGTAACATTAAGTAAGTTCCTTTGTAAAAAAGTGTTATTATAACTAATAGTACCATAAAATCACAAAATTTGCAACTGAATATTTTGCGAATTGGTGATAAAAAACCCTGTAAATAAATAAATTTCAAAATCATAAGTTACTCGACAAAACATTTTTTACTAAAATGCAAAAAAAATGACAAATAGTTGTTGCAACATCTGTAAAATGTGTTATTATAGAGTGTATAGAATGTGTGAAATTGTGTACAAAGTAAACATTGACAATGTTTAAAAAATGACGCTGAAAACAGCGCGCAAGATTGGAAGTGAATAAATGGTGGGTGGTTATAAAAAGTGGCTGAAAAATGCCCCTGTTGCTAAAAAATTTATACCGATTCAGATACTGACGTGTATGCTATTGCTTTTAGTTAGCGTGGTTTCTATAGTTTCAGTTTCGACGGTAAACAGCTCGGCGCAGCAGATCATAAACGAAAATGTGCAAAATCGCGAAGACTTAAACACGATTATTAGAGACATGTACGTTTGTAGGGTTCTCGGGCGGGATATTCTGCTTAGAGAAACTGTCGAAGAAAGCCAGGAGCTTTACGACGATTATACAGCGGC
This sequence comes from uncultured Christensenellaceae bacterium, assembly GCA_964370275.1. Classification (GTDB taxonomy): domain Bacteria; phylum Bacillota; class Clostridia; order Christensenellales; family Christensenellaceae; genus CAYJIQ01. The sequence goes on along the minus strand of CAYJIQ010000164.1, from coordinate 4,162 downwards.
GTTTGACGAGCTCGACGCAAAGATGGACGAATATGCTGCCAGACTTTCGGGCGAAAAGCTAGATGTGTTTAACGACATCATAGTGGAAAAAAACAAATATAAGGACAGCATGATAGAGTCGGCGGTAATAAAAATCAACGGGGGAGATTATTTTGAAGCGCTTGATGCACTTACGGTAGTAACACCTATAGCAAATGCATTTTTTAACAGCATAGATGCGTTTTTGGCGGATGAACAGGCAATAATGGACGAAGCTTTGGCAAACAACCAAAATTCCGTTTCCATGGTATACGTTGTTAGCATTGCAATTGATGTGATCGCAATAATATTACTAATAGTGCTTATTCGCATGTTTGTGCGTGCGATTTCAGGAAGCCTGGTTTCGCTCGAACGGTCGGTTTCGGAGATTGCAGACACCGGGAACATGAAAATAGATATTCCAAAGGAACTTTTTACCGAAGATGAAGTTGGAAGGATCGCAGTTGTCGTAGATGACTTAAAATACAGACTTCTTAAAAATTCGTTTGCTGACGTACTTACAGGAGGGCTTAATGCGAAAGCTTATCACGAAGAGATAACCGATCTTCTTTCGGGTGGTGGGGAAGTGCGCTTCTGGTGCGTGATCTCAGACATGAACAACCTAAAACAGATTAACGATAACCTGGGCCATATAGAAGGTGACGCTGCAATTCGAGCGTGTTATAAGGTGCTTGACGAAAAATTTAAAGATATCGGAAAGGTATTTAGAGTCGGAGGAGATGAGTTTGTGTCCGTGATTCATGGATGCACCGAAGAGGATTTAAAAACAAGACTTGAAGAAGTTTCGGCAAGGGTAGATAAAATGAACTCAAGGAGCGAATATGCCTACTCGGTTGCACACGGGTTCGGAGAGTTTGTCGGCAAAAACAAAGAGGAATACGACGAGTTTTTTGACAAAGTCGACAAAATGATGTACAAAAATAAGACAGAGTTAAAAGACGCAAGGCTCAAAGCTCGGGTTAATGCGACAATAAGAGATTAACACACAAATATTACATTCAGAGCGTCAATAAAGCCAATAAACACAAAAAATCCCTCTACAGCTAGGGGGATTTTTGTTGTAATGGCTTGTAAAAATCGGAGTTTTCTAGTATAATACAGATTGGAAAGAAAGGTGGACGATTTGAAAAACAGTAAAATAACAATGTTGGTTCAAGGTGCGGTAATTGCTGCACTGTATACGTGCGTGACTTTAGTGCTTGCGCCGCTCAGCTTTGGCAGTGTTCAGGCGAGGATAAGTGAGGCGCTGTGCGTGCTTCCGTTTTTTACTCCGGCTGCAATACCGGGGCTCGCTGTTGGGTGCTTTCTTGCAAACCTAATAGCAGGATACGGAGTGCCCGATATGGTCTTTGGGACGAGTGCAACGCTGATTGCAGCACTTATTACATATGCAATAGGAAGGTCATACAGAAGTTCGAGCACGAAGAAAGTAGGAGTTGTGTCATATGTACTCGCTCCGCTTCCGCCGGTATTGGCAAACGCAATAGCTATCGGAGCGATGTTTAAATACGTGTTTGACACGGGGCTTCCGCTTATTGTAAATATGCTCTACATCGGTGCAGGGCAGGCGCTTTCCTGCTATGTTGTGGGAGTTCCGCTCATGTATGCTAGTTCGAGGCTTAGAATTTTTGACGCAAAAACCGCATAAGTATAGGCAAAAGCTCAGGAGGTTATCATGAAAAATATTTGTATCTACGGTGCATCGAGCAAAGAGCTTGAAAAATCATTTTATGAGCAGGGCGAAGAACTTGGCAAAGAGATGGCGACAAGGGGCTACGGAATGGTGTTCGGTGCGGGCGCACAAGGGATGATGGGAGCGGTCGCGCGCGGGGTGCATCAAAAAAACGGCACGATAGTTGGAGTCTCTCCGAGGTTTTTTGATGTGGACGGCGTAATTTTCGAGCACTGCACCGAAATGATTTTTACGCACACGATGAGAGAGCGCAAGCAAATTATGGAAGAGCGAGCCGATTCGTTCATAACTACGCCGGGCGGAGTTGGAACGTTTGAGGAGTTTTTTGAAATTTTAACGCTTAAACAGTTGCAAAGGCATAATAAGGCGATGGTAGTCTTAAACTTAAACGGATATTTCGACGAGCTTATAAACATGCTCGAAAAGTCAGTACAAAAGAAATTTACAACGCAGTACACGAGGGATTTGTTCTTCGTAGCAAAGGATGCAAAAGAGGCGCTTGACTACATAGACGCCTACGTTCCAAAAGCATACAGTGTCGAAGATTTGCGTTACGTAAGCGAATTTTCAATTGATAAGGAGACGTTATGAATCAAAGAAGAAGCTTGTCTGTCCTGCTCAACCATACTTTTAAACTGTTCGGCTCAAAATTCAGTGTGATTTTGATTCCCCTTTTAATCTACGGCGCCATCATGGGAATCATCCAAATGCTCATGCTTCAAGGTGTGATGGATCGTGTTTTAAATAGTGCGTACATATCGATATACAGTAACATGGACAGCGCACAATTGATGGAACAGCTTGCCGCAATGAGCGAGGAACTCGTAAAACTTATTCCCTATGCCATTGCAGCTTTGGTGGTGCAAATTTTTGCCTATCCGCTCGTTTCGGGAGTCATTTTCACCGTGCAGTTTTCAGAGATTGAAGGAATAAAGACTGATCTAAAATCTGCGTTTCAAATTGCAAAGAAGAATTATGGAAGATTGCTTTATTCAACAGTTGCGTCAAGCGTGATCGTGCTTGCGCTAATCGTCGCCGCTTCGCTCATCGTCGTGCTCTTTTCGATGTTTTCACCCGCTATAGCGCCGTTGCTGATGCTCGCCGTTATGTTTGGGACAATCATGGTGGTGATTGCACTAAACTACACATTGCCCATGACGATGGCAAAGAGGATTCAGGGATTTGCTGCGGTAAAACACTCGTTTGAGTTAATGTTAAAGGGCGGTTTTGGCAGAAACTTGGGGCATCTTTTGCTTATCAGCCTAATGCTTTCGTTTGCCGTGCAGATAATAACGAGTGTGTTTTCGGCATTTGTGTTTATGGATACGGGAGATATGATATTGATATTGCAGTTTATAGCGACGCTGGTGGCGCAGCTGATTTCGGGCTGCTTTGTCGTAGCAAGCGGATTTATGTACATAAACGCACAGGTTGAATACGACGGCCGCACAAGACAACAAGAAATTTAAATTTTATATATTTTGGAGGAATTATTTATGAAGACGATAATAACCGTTCTTGGCAAGGACAGACCGGGAATAATTGCAAAGCTGAGTGGAGTGCTCTTTGAGATGAACGCAAATATTTTAGACATTACCCAGACGGTCATGAGCGGAGATATGTTTACCATGACAATGTTTGTAGACTTAAAAGGGGCAAATGTAGATTTCCCTGCATATAAGCAGAAAATAGCGGGTTGCGCGGACGAGCTCGGTATGGAAATAAACGTACAGCGAGAGGAAATCTTCTCGGCTATGCACAGAATTTGAGGTAGTTATGTACAGTACAAAGGAAATTTTAAATACACTTGATATGATTCGCAAGCAAAATCTCGATGTGCGCACGATTACCATGGGAATTTCGCTCATGGACTGCATCCGTGCGGACACGAAGAGCGCCTGCGATGCAATAAAGAAGAAGATAACGACAAAGGCAAAAAATCTCGTTAAAGTCGGCGAGGATATTGAAAATGAATTTGGTGTGCCCATCGTAAACAAGAGAATCTCTATAACGCCGATGAGCATCGTTGCGGCGGCGGGAGACGGAGATCCTGTCGAGTATGCAAAGGCGATGGACGAGGCAGCAAGGGAGGTCGGAGTAAACTTTATCGGTGGATTTTCGGCACTTGTCCACAAGGCGATGACTCCCTATGAAGAAAGATTCATTCGCTCGATTCCGGAAGCGCTTTCGCAGACGCAAATTGTCTGCTCGAGCGTAAACATCGGAACGACGAGGGCGGGAATAAACATGGATGCCGTCGCTCTTATGGGTGAGATAATAAAAGAAACTGCGCAAAAGACTGCGGACGACAACGGAATCGGTGCGGCAAAGCTTGTCGTATTTATGAATGCTGTTGAGGATAACCCGTTTATGGCGGGTGCGTTTCACGGAATCGGAGAAGGCGAGTGCGTAATAAATGTCGGCGTCAGC
>CAYJIQ010000163.1:4117-5008 GCA_964370275.1 uncultured Christensenellaceae bacterium | reverse complement strand
CGGATTTTTATACTAACGTTCACCGAGATATCTGGAAGGTGATGCGAGAGCTTGTCGACGAAAACAAACCCGTCGACATGGTTACGGTTGTCGAAAAGCTGAGTACAAACGGTGCTCCTACTATCGAGGAGCTTACATACCTTAACGACTTGGCTCTCGGCGTTCCTTCGACGCGAAATATTTCCTCTTACATCGATATCGTAAAGGAAAAGAGCGTGTTTCGTAAGCTCATCGAAGTTTGCGGAGATGTTGCAGATATCTGTTTTAAGAGCGAAATGAACGCAACCGAGGCTATCAACTATGCCGGCGATGCCTTTTACAAGGTCGCAGACAGAGGAACCGACGGAAACTTAGTTCACGTGCGCACTGCGCTTGTTGAAGGGTTTGACGAAATCATCCGCGTTGCGAACTCCGGAAGCGGGCTTATGGGTGCGGCGACGGGGTTTCCAAAGATGGACAAAATGCTTTCGGGTCTTCAGCCGTCTCAGCTTATCATCGTTGCAGGTCGCCCGGGAATGGGAAAGACCTCTTTTGCGCTTAACATGGCGGAACACATGGCGACAAAAGACAATAAAACCGTTGCTGTATTTTCTCTTGAGATGAGCAGAGAGCAGCTCGGTCTTCGCCTTTTGTGTGCAGGAGCCGGCGTAAACTCTTCTTCTATCAGAGGCGGAAAGATGTCTGACAGAGAATACGAAGCGCTCGCAGATGCAATGCAACCGCTCGGCAATGCGCCGATTTTTATAGACGACACTCCGGCTATCGGCGTTACACAGATGCAGGCAAAATTAAGACAGCTTAAAAGAGAACACGGCGATATTTCCATGGTAATAATCGACTACCTGCAACTTATCGCCATCCTGTTGGACACTCAGGGCAAGGGTAGCCTTT
>CAYJIQ010000163.1:3248-4107 GCA_964370275.1 uncultured Christensenellaceae bacterium | reverse complement strand
ACTATTTGCAGCTAATTGCAACGGACGGTCGCACGGACAACAGAGTCTTGCAAGTTGGGCAAATCACCCGCTCTTTAAAGATCATGGCAAAGGAACTCTCACTCCCCGTCGTTTTGCTTTCGCAGCTTTCCCGTGCTAGCGAGAAAAGAGAAAATAAGCAGCCGATGCTTTCAGACCTCAGAGATTCGGGGTCTATTGAGCAGGATGCAGACGTCGTAATTTTTCTTCATAGAGACGACTATTACGACCAAAGCGTCGAAAACAAGGGCAGAGCTAAGATTATCATCGCAAAGCAAAGAGCAGGCGCTGTCGGTTCTGTCGACGCAGTTTGGAACGCAGAGCTAACAAAATACATGGAAATTGACACCATACACGAGGAGGGATAATATGTTAACCAGCAAATGGACACAAGGTCTTGAAGATATAGCCGACGCACTTAGCGTTAGAGAGAAAGTTTTTTTGGATGAACAGAAATTTGAAACCGAGCTTGACGACCACGACCAATTCGCGTGGCACGTCGTGTTTTATGAGGACGATGTCCCCTGCGCAGCGGGAAGAATCATCTACGTCGACGAGTTTAGAATTGGAAGAATTTGCGTGCTTAAAGAATTCAGGGGTCAACATATCGGTGATTTGCTAACCCGCTTGCTTATCTATAAGGCTTTGCAGTTTGCGAGCGAAATCCACCTCCATGCACAGCTCCCCGCAAAGGAATTTTATGCCAGATACGGATTTAGGCCTTACGGCGATATTTACGACGAAGACGGCCAGCCGCATATCAGCATGAAGGTAAGAAAAGAAGAAGTAATCTTCCCCTCCGAATGTGGCGAAAACCATGCTAATTTTGATTGAGGTCTAG
>CAYJIQ010000163.1:0-3224 GCA_964370275.1 uncultured Christensenellaceae bacterium | reverse complement strand
CAGGATAGCAAAAAACTTAAAAGTGCAATTCTCGACATGTTGCCCGAGATGAAAATTAGCGAGATTTCAAAACTCATGCGTGGCGGCGACGTGCGACTCAATACGAAAAGACAGCGCAAAGACGTGCAAGTTTTCGAGGGTGATAGAATCGAAATTTATATTTCCGATTCTATTTCGAGCTTTACACCAAAGCCCGAGGTAGCATATGAGGATGAGAATTTCATAGTGTTTAACAAGCAACCAGGAATGTCCTGCTTGAGCGACAAGAATGACGGCAAACCGACAGTCTATTCTATGGCGGTTGAATACATGCGCTCAACAGGAGAATATTGCATTGAGTCTTTGACAGTTCCGTACCTTTGCCACCGACTCGACCACAACACAGGCGGGCTTGTAATCGTCGCGAAGAATCAATCTTATTATGAATATATGCTTGAAGCGATTTCGCAAAGGCGTGTCAAAAAGCTGTATGAGTGCATCGTTGTTGGCAGCCCGAGGAAGGATTATTCCTCTGAGCAGGCTTTTTTGATCAAGGACGCGCTCGCTTCAAAGGTTAAAATAGTCCCGACTTCTAACCTAAAGTCCCTGCCGATTATGACCAGATATAAAGTTCTTGAGCGGGGCGACGAGCTTTCAAGGTTGGAAGTTGAACTTGTCACAGGAAGAACTCACCAGATTCGTGCCCACCTCGCCTATCTCGGGCACCCCCTTTTAGGCGACGATAAATACGGAAACCGACGGATGAACAAGAAATATTCGGTGAAGTATCAGGTGCTTTGGGCGACGAAATTGATATTCCAAGTTGGCGTGAACAACGCTCTTGAATATCTAAACAACGCTGAGGTCACCGCAACCAACGTAGCACTGCCAAAGATTTGCATGAGCAAAGAACTCGAGCAGGCCGAAGACGCCAAGAGGGTTTCGCAGGAAGTCCAAAACACTTGGCACAATGTCGACGACATGAAGAACAGTTTTGTCACACAAACTAGCGACTTTGTTAAAAACGTTACCGGCGACTTTATCGCAAATTCCGATTTTTCAAAACCCGAGGTGGATGCCAGCGACATGGATTCAAAGACGGATGTCTCGGGTGCGGTTGATGTTTCTGCCCGATTGGATGTTGAAGCTAAGGGTGATGACTCTCTATCTTCAAGTGAGAGCGATCCTTTGGCGAGCGCCGCAAAGCCAGACACGCAGACGCCCGAGAATACCACCCCGAGCTTTGACGAAATTTCGACTGCACAAAATTCTCAGTCTCGCAGAACAAAGCGAAAGAAATCTTCAAAAAGAGCAAAGCCAAATAAGGATGTCTACCCGCAAAGCACAGCAATCTCTCCCGACCTCCAACCCGCTTTAAGTCAGGACGACAGCAAGCAGGATGTTTTAGACCCCGGAGCGATTGAGCAGAGTGGTACAAAACAGGGCGACTCCCCTGCCGATGAAGCTCCAAGAAGACAGCGTTATAAGCGAAGAGCGGAGCGCGAAGAAGAGAAAAGCTATACGATTGATTTTTCATTATACTCAAACGAATACTTCGGAAATGACGACTACGACGACTACGTTTCCATGGACAACGAGGACTGATACCCTATATACCTATCGTTAGGTATATAGAATGTTCTATTCAAATTTTGACCATCTCCGACTTTTCTTCTTTTACTCACTTTAATAATTCGCCGTTTTTCGCCTTAAACAGACACATACCGAACGCTCGGTATATATTTTGACACGGAATATTATTTATGAAATACGAAACAACAATAAAGCCGGTGAGCGAGGGAATCTCGCTTGCGGCAAATCTAATAAAAAACGGACAGGTTGTCGCCTTTCCGACAGAGACGGTCTACGGACTTGGTGCGGATGCGACAAACGAAGACGCCGTTAGCCAAATTTTTAAAATTAAAGGGCGCCCACAAGACAACCCCCTAATCGTTCATATCTGCGACATAGGCGACGTAAATTTACTGTGTGAGGACATCTCGGACATGGCGCTTAGGCTGATGCGAGCTTTTTTCCCGGGTGCATTTACAGCCGTGCTCAAGGCTTCGCCGCTCATCCCAAAAAGCGTGAGAGCAAACCTAGATACCGTCGCCATTCGCATCCCCGCAAATGCGCATACATTGCAGATTATCAAAGAGTCGGGAACGTTTGTCGCCGCACCCAGCGCAAACATCTCGGGCAGACCCAGCCCCACCAATGCACAGGACGTGTTCACAGATCTTGGCGGAAAAATCCCCCTTATCCTAGACGGAGGCGAGTGTGAGTTTGGAGTGGAGTCGACCGTCTGCGACCTAACAAAAGACGCTCCTGTAATTTTAAGACCGGGAGCGGTAACTCGTGAGATGATCGCGAAAATTTGCCCACACGTGCGCATTGCGAAAGGTGTCCTCAAACATACGAGCGGAGTTGTCCTCTCGCCCGGCATGAAATATACTCACTACTCTCCTAATGCAGATGTCTTTGTTGTGAAGGCAGACGCAGAATCTGTACTTGCAAAAAAGATAAATATGTTGTATGATAGTTTTACGAATCAGGGCAAGAAGCCCATCATTTTTTGCACCGAAGGCGAGCCTTATGCAAAAAAGAACGTACGGGTATTGGGAAAAGACGCCGAACAGGTTGCAAAGTCGGTCTTTTCTGCGCTGAGACGTGCGGATGAAAACGGTTTTGACACTGTCCTATTTGAAGATTTAGACGAAAAGGGCATGGGTCTTGCCGTAATGAACAGAATTTTGCGTTCAGCAGGATTCAAGGTTTTATAGGAGGAAAAAAATGAACATTTTGCTGGTTTGTACTGGCAACACATGCAGAACAGCTCTTGCAGAGCCTCTTTTTGAAGATGAGGTTGATCGACGAAGTAGCTTGCACATAAAGCTAGACTCCGCCGGAACTTTTGCATTGCAGGATTCGGGTGCTACACCCAACGCAATAAAAACCATGAAAAAACACGGTTTTAACATCGAAAAACACAGAGCAAAGCAGGTAAACGAGGAGCTGATAGACCAAGCAGACCTCATTTTGACAATGGAGAGCATGCACATTGACCACATTGAGGCTATGTTTCCACAGGCCGAGGGCAAGATACACACGCTTGTCGGTTTTTGTTACGAAGACGAAGAACCTATGGACACGGACATTCCCGACCCATACGACGAAGACCTTGACGAATACGAAGAGTGCGTAACAAGGCTTAAAGAGGTCATCGAAAAAGTAGTCCAAAAGTT
>CAYJIQ010000162.1:0-5018 GCA_964370275.1 uncultured Christensenellaceae bacterium | reverse complement strand
CGGCGGATTTATCCCGGGAATCAGACCCGGAAAGCCGACATCAGACCACCTAGCAAAGATCCTTTCAAAGATCACTTTTGCAGGTGCAATCTTCCTGGCTATAGTGGCAGCTGTTCCGACACTTCTTGGAGCAACATCAGGAGATTCTTCGATGGCACAGGCGTTTGGAGCTACAAGCTTGCTCATCATGGTAAGCGTTGCGCTCGAAACGACAAAGCAGATTGAAAGCCAGATGATGATGCGTCACTACAAAGGTTTCTTGGGTTAAGAATCACGAATTACAATTGGCAATTGACATTAGGCAATAAGCACGTGCGGGGGGAATTCTCCGCACGTGATAAAGTTGTCAATTCTCAATTGTCAATTGTCAATTAAAAAAAGGAGCAATTATGAATACAATATTTTTAGGGCCTCCGGGTGCGGGCAAAGGCACAGTTGCGGGAAACATCAAAGACAAATTTAACCTTGAACATCTTTCAACGGGAGACATGCTGCGCGCACAGATAAAAGCGGGCACAGAGCTTGGAAACCTAGCGAAAAAGTTCATCGACGAGGGAGCGCTCGTTCCCGATGACGTAATTATCGGAATGGTTAAGGACAAACTCGACAACACCCAGGGCGGAATATTGTTTGACGGATTTCCAAGAACCGTTGAGCAGGCAAAGGCTCTTGGCAAAATTGCAAAGATAGACGCTGTAGTTAACATCGACGTTGCGGTAGACGTTATCGTCGGCAGAATATGCACTCGCGAACTATGTAGAGATTGCGGCGCTGTATATTCGACAAAATATTACGACAAAGACTCCTGCGAGACATGTGGTGGCGAGCTTTATGTTAGGGACGACGACAACGAACAAACTGTCAGAAAAAGATTTTCAGTATACGAAGCACAGACTTCTCCGCTTATCGAATACTACGAAAATGAAGGTGTCCTTCACACAGTAAACGGCGACGACACAATGGAAAATGTACTTAACAACACAGCAAAGGTTTTAGAGGACGTAAAATAATGTTAACTATTAAATCGCCGGCGCAGATTGACAAGATGATTGTTGCGGGCGAACTTGCGGCAAGGACAATGCAGGCGATAAAGCAGGCGATAAGGCCCGGTGTCAACACAAAGTTGCTCGACAAAATTGCATATGACATGATAACGGGTGGTGGAGCCACACCTTCGTTTTTAAACTACAGAGGATTTCCGGCTTCGATTTGCGCTTCGCTTAACGACGAAGTTGTACACGGGATTCCCGGAAATGATGTCTTAAAAGAGGGCGACATAATCGGGGTGGACCTTGGCGTATATCTTAACGGATACCATGCCGACATGGCCAGAACGTTTGGCGTTGGCGAGATATCTGAAGAGAACAAAAGGCTTATAAGCGGAACAAAAGATTGTTTTTATGCGGGAATTGCGCAGGCGGTCGCAGGGAATAGAGTGAACGATATTTCCACGGCAATCGAGAAAAAGGCGCACGAATATGGATTTGGCGTAGTTAAAGAGCTTGTCGGGCACGGCATTGGCGCAAGCTTGCACGAAAGACCGGATATCCCAAACTACAAGACAAAATCTAAAGGTCCCGTTTTAAGAGAGGGCATGACGATAGCCGTTGAACCGATGATTAACTTCGGCAAACCGGACATAGTTTTTGAGGACGACGGTTGGACAACAAGAACGGTAGACGGTTCATACTCGGCGCACTACGAGAATACTATTGCTATAACCGCTCATGGTGAATGCAGGATTCTTACGCAGACGAACTAAAACCGGCAGGAGAAAAATATGACGCAGATACCCCATGAAGCAGGACGCTTTTGCGTTTCAAGATCCGGAAGGGACAAGGGCAGGGTGTTCATTATTAGAAAGGTGCTGGACGAAAGCTACGTACTTATTGTCGATGGCGTTATGCGAAAGCTTGAAAAGCCAAAGATGAAAAAGATTAAGCATCTTGATATTAAGCCTTACGAGGCAAAAACTCTAGCCGATAAATTTAAAACCGGCGCGACGGTGTTTGACGCCGAAATAAAAAGTGCGATAGCACAAATAAAATCGCAGCATCAGCTCTAAAGGAGGCAGAATGTCTAAAAGTGATGTAATTGAAGTAGAAGGTGTGGTAACGGACGCATTTCCAAATGCGGCATTTGAAGTCGAACTGGAAAACGGACACAAGATATTGGCACACATCTCAGGAAAACTGAGAATGAACTACATTAGAATTCTCCCGGGTGACAAGGTTACCGTGGAGCTTTCTCCGTATGACCTGACAAGAGGTCGCATTACATGGAGAGGTAAAAACTAAATTATTTGCTCAAAATGCAAAAAATCGTGATTTTGTGCAAAAAAATTAGGAGAAAAGTGAAAAAACATATTGCAATTTAGTTTGCGGTATTGTACAATGTTAAATGCGCCTTTTTATTAAGGCGTGTATAGTAGAGCTAAAAAACCGCAGTTTCGCAAAGGCGAGACGATAGGAGGAGGATATTATGAAAGTAAGGCCATCAGTTAAACCAATTTGCGAAAAGTGCAAGATAATAAAAAGACATGGCAAGGTCATGGTAATCTGTCAGAATACTAAACACAAGCAAAGACAGGGCTAATTACACAGTTTGGAATCGCTACCGTTGTCGACCTTTTTTTTAGGAAGGCAATACACGCAGCGGCTGTACGCATGTCGGTTGCAGATAATGTGTATTTGCGTGTGAGTGGTGCGATTAACATATATAAATAATAAAACACTATGGAGAGGGCGAAGATTCGCCTTTGTTCCGCAATAAAATTAACCGGAGGTAGAAGGTTATATGGCACGTATTGCCGGGGTAGATTTACCAAAAGACAAGAGAGTTGAAGTTGGGCTTACCTATATATACGGTATTGGCCTCAGCACTTCACAGAAGATACTGAAGGAAACGGGCGTTGACTCAGAGATAAGAGTTAAAGACCTTTCAGAGGACGATCTCGCTAAATTAAGAGAATACATCGACAAGATTCAGGTTGAAGGTGACCTAAGACGTGAAGTGAGTCTAAACATTAAGAGACTTATGGAAATCGGTTGTTACAGAGGAGTTCGCCACAGAAAAGGCCTCCCGGTAAGAGGTCAGAGCACAAAACAGAATGCAAGGACAAGAAAAGGTCCTAAGCGTACTGTTGCGGGCAAGAAGAAATAACGGGGGATTACGAACATGGCTAAAGCAAAAAGAGTTGTGAGAAAGCGCAGAGAGAAGAAGAATATTCACAGCGGCGCAGCACACATTCGCTCTTCTTTTAACAACACGATAGTAACTATGTCCGATGTCAACGGAAATGCACTTTCGCAGTCAAGCTCAGGAGCCCTAGGCTTCAGAGGTTCAAAGAAGTCAACTCCCTTTGCGGCACAGATGGCAGCAGAAACTGCAGCTAAAGCCGCTATGGAGCACGGTCTTAAAACTGTTGAAGTATATGTTAAGGGACCCGGATCGGGAAGAGAAGCTGCTATTCGTGCACTTCAAACAGCAGGGCTCGAAGTTACACTCATCAAGGACGTTACGCCAATTCCGCACAACGGATGCCGTCCGCCCAAGAGAAGAAGGGTTTAAGGAGGTTTACGACTATGGCAAAAGATATGACGCCGGTACTGAAAAGATGTAAGGCTTTAGGTATCCCGCCGGCAGTTATGGGGATAAACAAATCAAGCAAGAGAAGCCCTAAGCAGACAAGAAAAAAACAGTCTGAATACGGAATGCAGCTTGCAGAAAAGCAAAAAGTTAAATTTATATACGGTGTTCTTGAAAAGCAGTTCAGAGCATACTTTGAAAAAGCTTCAAAGGCAAAGGGTATCACAGGTGAAGTGTTGCTTCAGCTGCTCGAACTCAGACTTGATAACGTAGTTTTCAGACTCGGATTTGCAAACACAAGACGTGAAGCAAGACAGCTTGTTAACCACGGTCACTTCACTGTAAACGGAAAGAAAGTGGACATAGCTTCATACTCCGTAAGCGTTGGTGATGTTATTGCAATCTGCGAAAATTCAAGAAAATCCGCTAAGTTTAAGACACTTATCGAACAAAATGGCGGCAACATGACAATGTCGTGGCTAAAAAGAGAAGTTGACGCTTTTGAAGGTACAATCGAAGTAATGCCTGCAAGAGAAAACATCGACTTTGAAGTTTCAGAGCACTACATCGTTGAGTTGTACTCAAGATAATCTACGAGTTACAGGCTATTAAGCCGGGAGGATAACAAATACATGTTGGAAATCGAAAAGCCAAAAATCGAATGTACCAACCACAGCGAAGATGGGACATATGCTGAGTTTGTCATGGAACCGCTGGAACGTGGGTTTGGAATGACGCTGGGTAATTCACTTAGAAGAGTATTGCTTTCCTGCCTGCCCGGGGTTGCTGTAACACGTATCAAAATAGACGGAGTGCTTCACGAGTACACGACTATTCCGGGTGTAAGAGAGGATGTCACAAACATCGTGCTAAACATGAAGGGTCTTGTTTGCAAGCTGTACGGTGAAACCCCAAAAACTTTGCTTCTTGAAGTACAAGGTCCCGGGGACATTACAGCTGCGGACATAACTCCTGACAGCGATGTTGAGATTATCAACCCCGATATGCACATTGCCACACTTGGCGAAAATGCGAAGCTTACAATGGAGATTACTATCGAAAACGGAAGAGGTTACGTCCTTGCAGACAAGAACAAAAAACCGGGTCTTCCCATCGGCGTAATACCCATCGATTCGCTCTTTTCACCGGTAAAAAAAGTAAACTTTGCGGTTGAAAATACACGTGTCGGACAGATTACCGACTACGACAAATTGCTCTTTAAAGTATGGACAAACGGATCTGTAAACGCAGACGAAGCGGTTTCCTTCGCCTCAAAGATCCTAAGCGAATACCTAGCGCAGTTTATCGCCTTAACAGATCATGTGGGCGATGTCGAAATCATGGTGGTTAAAGAAGACGGCAAGAAGGAAAGAGTACTTGAGATTACTATTGAAGAGCTCGACCTTTCAGTTCGTTCGTACAACTGCCTA
>CAYJIQ010000161.1:0-5033 GCA_964370275.1 uncultured Christensenellaceae bacterium | reverse complement strand
TGCGGACACCGCATTTTGCAAGGCGACTATTGTCGCATATTAGAGGAATGAGCCGGGTTTGATGAACTTCGCCACAAAGTCTTTTCCGACCAATTTTGCTAGGAAATACGAGATGTGGCAACCTAAATTTGAGCCTATAACGGTGAGAAGCAAACCCCACCAAAAGCCAAACAGCGGTCCTGAGAGCAGCGTGAGTGCCGATGCCGGCACCATAAAAGTGACAGCCACCGCATATATCGCTACAAAAATTACCGGCGACCAAGGATTCCCGCGAATTCCTTCTACGATTAAAAGCAGCGTTTCTATATTAAGATAATCCCAAAAAACAATTATCAGAGCTGCTAAAACTACCAAAACTATTATTATCTTTAAGTATTTTTTCATGTCAACCTCCCGAAAAAACATCGATATAAACCAAGCGAGAAACCCGTGATTAGTTTTGTTTGCTATGGGAAATAATTTTATGCATCCTTATAATTCCCGTTACAAACATGAGTGATGTAAACACACTAAGGCTGATGTAGATATATTCGGGCAGGAGCATCATAAGGCTAAAGGCTATGAATGTCTCTGTTCGCTCTACTATGCCAATATCGTAATGCATGCTTTTCTTTCCATTGTTTTTAAACAGTGTTCCCGCTAGCATAAATGTCGTGAAATTAAATAGCACACCTACAAAAAACAGCATGTAATACAGCGAAAATTCGGGTCTGAATACAAAAAATCCTATTATAGTTGCACCTTCAACCAGCCTGTCAAATACAATGTCTAGGTAAGCTCCTATGCTGGAAGATTTTCCTGTAAGCCGTGCAACCGTGCCGTCCAGGACATCAAGCGCGCCCGATATCCAAAGGAGCACAAGCGCGATATACGTTTCACCGAGTGCAAGTGCTACTGCAGACGATATCCCAACGATAAATGCGACTACTGTAATGCTGTTTGGACTAAGCTTATAAAGCCCTGTACCTTTAGCAAGCGAATTGAAACCCTTCTGTACATGTTTTCTTGCGTTTGTATCAAGCATCTCTGTTTCCTCCACTTACTTTTTTGAACGAATTATTTTTTTGATAAGGTTTCTCTGCCACTCTTTTACCCCGCTTTTAAACGCTTGAATGGAAAGAGCTTTTAGAATCTCACCCTGCGTTGGATAGGGCAACACCATGGACATCGCAGCAGAAAGTTTTAACTTTTGTGTCACCATGAGAGAATACACCGGCAACATTTCTCCTGCCTTCTCCCCTACAATAGTTGCACCTACTACACGGCCTTTTTTGTCTACTATAACGCTCGCAAATCCGTATCTGTCATTCTCCGCCTTTGCCCTGTCGTTCTCGTCAATGTTTATACTATATTCAGCTCCAAACACCCCTGAATCCACAGCTTCTGATTTTTTCAGACCGACGTGTGCGACCTCCGGAAGCGTGTAAGTAGTCCACGCAATATTTGAATATCCCGTCTTAAAAAAAGAGCCGATAAGTGAATTTTTGACTGCAACCGAAGCCTCGTATCCGGCTGAATGTGTAAATAGAAACTTCCCTCTCACGTCTCCGCACGCATATATATGCTTTACGCTCGTGCTAAGTTTTTCGTCAACACATATAAAGCCACGTTCGTTCGTAGCTATCCCAATTTTTTCCAGCCCGAGTCCTTTTGTATTTGGAACTCTGCCCGAGCATATGAGCATTGCATCACCTGTAATTTCAAACTCTTTTCCAGCACTTGACACAGTGGCAACGATATCGGTGCCCTCTTTTCTCAAAGCAGAAATAGTGCTGTTTAAATGAAAGCGAATACCGTCCTGTTCAAAGACCTTTTCCATAACACCTGCAACGGCAGGCTCGTCCTTAGAAAAAACTCTCTTGCCTCTGTCCACAATGTCTACTTGCGTCCCAAGATGACAAAAACCCTGTCCCAGTTCAAGACCAATGGGACCCGCTCCCAAAACAATAAGCTTTTGCGGGAGCACTTGTATGTCAAATATAGTTTCTTTTGTATAATAAGATATATTTTCAATGCCTTTTATCGGAGGAATATATGCAGACGAACCTGTTGCTATGATTATGCGTTTTGTTGCGTAAATTTGTTCGTTTACTTTTACCTGTTTTGCACCCAAAATTTCGCCCGCTCCTATCACAACATCTACGCCCATAGAAGTGAAACGTTCTATTGAATCATGCGGAGCAATTTCGCCTATCACGTCGCCCACACGCTTAACAACCGCTTTTATCTCAACGCTCGTGTCGCCTACATGAATTCCATAATCCTTGCTCTTCGCAATATGTTTAGCCAGATGTGCTGATTTTAGGAAAGATTTGCTAGGCACGCAACCGTAGTTTAAGCAGTCGCCACCCATTTTTGCGCGCTCAACAAGAAGCACCTTTGCACCCATACCTACGGCTGTAGCTGCAGCCAGCAAACCTGCACTTCCTGCACCCAGAATTGTAATATCGTAAACTTCACTCATAGTTGTCACCCCACGCTGTCTGATTTGTTAAAACTTGCTTGCAATTATTATATCATTGAAAGTGATAACAGTCTACATATTATCTGGTGTTTTTAGTTAAAAAGTTGTAAAACATTTGTTTCAAAAATTTGATTTGTAGTGCATCGAAGTTTAGTTCCATGACTGCTGTGAGTATTTGAAGCTTCATATCCCGGCGAGCAAAATCCTTGGTTGACTTTTGCTCGCCGATTACCATATAAGCTCGAAATTTACCGGCTGCGTTCACCTTCTCTATCCAAAATTTCTGTAAGCTTTTTTCTGTTGCCCGAATCCATTGCAAACGGGTGCGGATCTGAAAAAACACCATAGTCGTTGTCAAAATATTTTCCGTTCGCATCGGCAAATTCTTCCGATAAAGCCGCTCTACACAGCACATCCGCACCGATTCTAAGGTCGTAGCCTTCCCTTCCATAGGCAACCTTGACCATCTTACTCCCGAGAAACGATTTTGGGTTTACCGCAATAAATATCTGACCACTCGGACATTCTTCTGCAAGGGACATGCTCCACATGGTTATTGCAAGTTTGCTTTGCGCATAACCTTCACTTACTGAAAACGCCTTGTGATTTGCAAGCGAGTAAAAATCGATGGGCGCTTGTGCTGCGGAGGATAGATTCACAACTCTCCCCTCTTTGCTCATAGCCGGCAGGAGAATTTTCGTCAAAATATACGGCGCGATCGTATTCACGCTAAACCGCAGGTCGTACCCGTCTTTCGTAACGACATCACCACCTTCGACAAACACCCCTGCATTGTTTATTATAACGTCTAGCAGCGAGTTTTCCTTTAATATATCCTGCGCCATAGTTTTAACCGAATGCAAATCCGCAAAATCCGAAACGTATAATTTTGCATCCACATCGGGATTAACTGCTCCAACCTCATCCTTAGCCTTTTTTAGTTTGTCTTCGCTTCTTCCGTGCAACAGCAGGTTATGACCTCCCTGTGCCAGCATCTTTGCCGTTTCAAGACCGATTCCGTCCGTTGCCCCGGTAATCAAAATATTTTTCTTCATAAAAATCCTCCTAAATATTATCCCTTGCGTATGAACTGTCCAGAGTTTTTTTGTCAATATCAGCCATGCGTTCGTTTAGATAATCTATTATCTCCTGATTTTTTGACAAAGGCGCGTTTATGGGGATTAAGTTGTAGTAGTGTGCACCGAAAAAATACGCGTCCTCGCATTCAAGCAGTTCAAGCAACAGCTTCTCCTCTTCAACTTTCTCGCGCTCTGTACATTCTACAAACCCTCCATTTTTTACCATACGCTCAAGTGGCGTACCCTCCGCAACCGAGGTTGACATGATAGAGACAAGGTAAGGCGGAAATTTGTTTAACAATTTTGCCGTTTCACGAATATGTATTTCACCCTTCCCCTTGCCCGCAACCCCAAGCATCAAAATAGCATCCCATTTCATACCCGCCCGGGCAACCTTTTCTATGCATTCGTATGCTTGCGCCACAGTAAATCCCTTGTTCATCTGCAAAACAGCAGGTTCGTATGCCGATTCAAGCCCGATGTGCAGTTCGTCGAACTTTAACTCTCTGAGTTTCTTCAAATCCTCCACCGATTTATTCATAAGGCTTTTTACCGATGCATAGCAGGTGATAGTCTCGATTTCGGGAAAATACGAATTTATAAGCTCGCCGATTTTAATGAGTTTCTCAGTGGATAACACAAAGGGTTCGCCGTTTACGAGAAAAATTCTCGTGATGGGCGCTCCGTAGGATTTCATCTCCTTTAAATCCTCTTCTACGTGCTCTAACGGCGAAACTTTAAACGGTGTTTCACGGTACATCGTGCAAAACGAACATTTATTGTGTGAACAACCTACCGTAACTTCAAGAAGTGGTGTCGCAGCCTCTATTGGGTGTCTGTACACCTGACCTGTATAGTGCATAATTATCTCCTTATACTCAAAATGCCTACCTCTACAAGCATAGGCATTTTTCATTTCTATTATTCAGTACCCTTATTTAAAACGAGCTATTTCCTCAACGGATTTTCTGGGAGTTTTTTCGGGAGCTTCGTCCGGTACTCCGAATGTGATAAGAGCGGCAACCGTTTCTTCTTCGGGAAGCTCGGCAATTTTCTTGATTTCTTCGGCTGCTATTACGCCCATTACGCAAGTGCCGATGCCGTGTTCGTGTGCCGCTAAACAGAACGTCTGGCAAGCTATTCCAGCATCGAAAACTTCCCATACGTTGGCTTTTGTGGTGGCATAGTCGTCACCCTCGGGGTCGAGCTTTCCGCTTTTTCCCTTAACAAAGCTCAGAACAAGCACATTTTTTGCATCTTTTAGAGTATTAACATTGTATGCAAATCCGTTTACACCCTCGTTCATAAGTTTAGCAATTATTTTTTTATCCGAAATAAATGTGTAGCGTGCCACTTGAAAATTTGCCCAAGACTGCGCATATCTCGCCGTCTCCATAATCTGCGTAAGCACCTGCTTGCTTACAACCTCGTCCCCATATTTTCTTATGCTTCTTCTGCCTTCAATCATCTGTGTACCCGTCATGATAAAT
>CAYJIQ010000160.1:3513-5102 GCA_964370275.1 uncultured Christensenellaceae bacterium | reverse complement strand
AGTTTGAGCACGGCACTCATGACTCCGGGATTTTTTTGTGCACAGCCCTACATAAACTCCGCGCGTTTTATAACGAGTTTAAACGCCTCCTGCACACTAAGCATTCCCGAGTATGCAAGTGCGGGAATTTCTCCCAGCGAAAAGCCTGCAACTGCAGAAGCTTCCACGCCCTTTTCCCTTAGGGCAAATGCACACGCAAGGTCTGTGATAAACACACACGGTTGCGTCACATCCGTGCTCGAAAGTTCACTCGCGTCCGCTTCAAAGCACTGTTTTATAGTTCCCGGTCTTATTTTTTCTGCGATATCAAAAACATCTTTTGCCGCTTTTGATGTCTCATATATTTCCTTGCCCATACCGCTGTATTGAGCACCTTGTCCCGCAAAAAGCAGCGCTATTTTACCCATTTTGATGCACCTGTTAGAAGCTCCTGCGCTTCGCTGAACAACTGTTTAATTATTTCCTCACAGGAAGCTTCGTTTTTAACAAGACCTGCAATCTGCCCTGCCATAAACGAACCGCCCTTTTCATCTCCTTCAACAGAGGCTTTTCTGAGTGCACCTGCCCCAAACTGTTCAATCTCCTCGTTTGTCTTGGAGCTGTCGTATTCAAGAGCTGCAAAGTCTCGCACAAACCTGTTTTTCAGCGCACGAACCGGGTGTCCCAGCCTTCTTCCCGCCGCCATCGTGTCCACATCCTTTGCCTTTAGCACTTTGTTCTTGTAGTTTTGGTGAATGACGCACTCGTTTGCTGTGAGAAATCTCGTTCCGCACTGAACTCCCTGTGCTCCGAGCATTAGTGCCGCCGCTACTCCTCTTCCGTCTGCAATTCCGCCTGCCGCAATTACAGGAATGCTCAGCGCATCGACAACCTGCGGAATAAGCGCCATAGTCGTGAGTTCGCCGATGTGTCCGCCCGACTCACAACCTTCTGCAATAACTACCGTCGCACCAAGTCTTTCCATCCTCTTCGCAACCGAAACGGAAGGGACTACCGGGCAAACCTTTATTCCCGCTTCAATCCAAGCTTGCATATAATTTGCAGGGTTTCCCGCACCCGTCGTAACAACGGGAACTTTCTGGTCTATTACCACCTGTGCGACTTCCTCGACAAAGGGACTCATTAGCATGATGTTGACACCAAAAGGTTTTCCTTTGCAAAGTTCTCTGCACTTTACTATCTGCTCTGTAAGTTGCTCTGCGTTTGAGCTCATAGCGGCGATGATCCCGATTCCGCCTGCGTTAGTTACTGCCGCAGCCAAATTCGCTTCAGACACCCACGCCATTCCGCCTTGAAAAATCGGATATTCTATTCCGAAAATTTCCGTTATTGGGCTTTTAATCACGTTTCTTACCCTCCTTTAAGTTCCTGTTTGTAGTCATAGCTACCTCCGATAAAAATAAATATATATAAGTTCTATAGCATCGGCATGTGAATAAATAAAATAATAAAATATGCCGTTTTGCTCTAAAAAAGTCTAAATCGCCCAGTTAAATATCGCCGTCCCCGATAGAAGTCCCGCTCCAAACGCACTCATCACCAGCAAATCTCCCTTTTTTATCTCGCCTCTTTCTTGAAGTTCGTCAAGA
>CAYJIQ010000160.1:0-3503 GCA_964370275.1 uncultured Christensenellaceae bacterium | reverse complement strand
TGTTTGTTGGGAATTTCTCGTGTGGCTGCTTCATCCTTTTGCGCACCGCATCGACGATCCTGAAATTTGCTTGATGTAAAATAAACTTGTCTACATCCTCATTTGTCTTTGAATGTTTTAAAAGCATCTTTGCAATTCCCGAAGCCGCCGTGGAAACCGCAAACTTATAAACCTCCTGCCCGTCCATGTAAAGTCCGCAAGGCTCGGGTTGAGAAGTTGAAAATGGCGAGCTACCCTTCGAGTTTCTCGTATAAAGCACGTCCGTGTTCGGCGTCGACTTTACCTCAACATCAAATAAATCGTCGCTCGCAGTTACCACGGCAGCCGAAGCCGCATCGCCAAACAGCACTGCCGTAGACCTGTCCGTCCAATCAGGGAGCTTCGTCGGTGTTTCTGCGCAAACTATAAGTATGTTTTTATGACCCGTCGCAAGCATCGATTTTGACATGTAAAGTGCATATAAAAGCCCCGCACATCCTCCGTTTATGTCTATGCAGGGACTCTCAAGTCCTATAATAGATGCGACAACAGTTGACATTCCGGGCACCGCATATTGCGTTATCGAGTTTGAACATATCATAAAATCGATGTCCGAAACCTCAAGCCCTGCCTGTACAAGTGCCTGTTTTGCCGCCTGTGCAGTAAGGTCTTCGATGAGATCCTCGTTTATTACCCTTCTTTGCACAATTCCCGTTCTTGTGCGAATCCATTCGTCGTTCGTGTCTAGGGTCTTGCTTAACATTTCATTTGTCACCACCTGCTTTAGCAGTGCTCTTCCTGTTCCGATTATCTTCATATATTAACTCTGCTCTCCATATATTTGCAAAAAATTGTGCAAGTTTGAAAGGGCTGCGATAAGCACTTCTTTTTCCTCTTGCGAAGTATCATTTAGCATCGCGCGCACCGCTTGCTCGTGGAAGTACCTGTGAACTTTTTCCGCCTGAACGCCATGTTTTGTCAGCACAACATTTAGCTTTCTGGCATCCTCGCTCGATCTTACTCGTGTGACATAGCCCTTACTTTCAAGCCTTTGTACACACACCGTGACGCTCGGCGCAGACAATCTAAGATCCTGTGCAATTTCACTTGCCGTACATCCCGCGTCGTGCTTTGCAACAGATTCGACTACGTTCATCTCACTTATGCTCAGCTCAAGCTTGGTGTTCTTTATCATCTTCTCCTCAACACGCTGAACTGCCGTATATATCCCCGTTATTAAATCGTTGAGCTTTTTTCCGCTTTCATCCAGCATTCTCTTCTCCGCAATTTCATATAATTAATTAGCCTAACTAACCATCATTTGGTATTATACTACTTTGCCCGGTGCATGTCAATAGCACAAAAAAACGTCCTGCAATACACAGCACGTACAGCACAAATCGACGCAAAAACAGAACATATCACCCGTATGGTAATTTATTTATGGAGATTTAAAGTGTAAATATTATGCAAACGATTAAGAAATATTGACGCTATTTTTTAAACCTGTTTTTTGCGCTTGAATAAACAACGGCAAAAACACACAAAGCGAGCACACCTCCGCCGAAAATAAATCCTACCCATTCAAATCCGAGGATAAAAATTCCCACGAAAAAGACAACAAGGAGTGCATCTATTCCGAGCAATACCTTTCCTACGAACTTACAAAGCGCCACAGTATCGTACTTAGCCTTCTCGGATTTTGGCATCGTGTTATACCCCGCTACGAGAAACGCTCCTTTTCCCTTTAAAAGAACGCCCGTCATAATGAAAAACAGCACACTCACAATGCCCAAGATAATGGCTCCTATCAGCCGTTCCCCTTCCATTAAGCAACCCCCTTCATAGATATTATTTTCACATACCCTTTAATTCTTTTATTAGTTCCTGCGCATGGTCGAGCGCCGCGCGTGTTTCAAGACCACCCGACAGCCGTGCAACTTCGGCGATTTTGCCCTCTTCGTCGAGCAAATCCACGGAAGTTCTCGTGTTTTCGTTTTGTGTACTCTTTGAAATTATATAATTTGCATCCGCAACCGCCGCAATCTGCGCAAGGTGTGTTACGCACACAACCTGCCTGTCCTTTGAGATCGACGCAATTTTTTCCGCTACCACTCTAGCGGTTCTTCCGCTTATTCCCGCATCAACTTCGTCAAAAATAACCGTCGGAACTGCGTGCGTTTCGTTTAAGATATTAATAAGCGCAAGTACAATCCTTGAAACTTCTCCCCCCGAGGCAACTTTAAAGAGCGGCGTTAACGGCGTTCCCGGATTTACGCTGAGCATGAATAAAATCCCGTCTGTCCCACTTGAAGTGGGGCTTATTTCGCTAAACTCAACTTGAAATCTTGCTCCGGGCATTCCCAGCTCCGAAAGCCCTTTTATCAGCTCACTCTCGAGAGTTTTCGCACCATTATTCCTCAGTTTCGACAGAGCTTTTGCTTTTTTTTCGTATTGCTTATTGCAAACTTCCAACTCTTTTGCTAGCACTTCCATGCGTTTTTCGCTATACTGCAACGATTCAAGTTTTGCCGCCGCATCGTCAAAAAATGCCAAAATCGCACTTTCGCTCCCACCATATTTTCGTTTAAGCACAGATATGAGCGCAAGCCGTTCCTCTATTGCGTCAAGCTCCCTCTCGTCATACTCCTCTTCCTCGATCGAATCGACATCGTAGGAAAGTTCCTGCACGGTTATAAGTGCCTCGTTTAAGGTTTCGAGCATTTTTTTATACTCTTTGCCCCAATCACAAATCGTTTGAAGGGCATCTTTTGCTCTAGAGAGCAAATCGCTTGCCCCGCCCTCCGTTCCGAGCGCACTCTTGCAAACCGCTGTAGCTTCGGCAATTTTCCCTGCGTTTATTAGCTTATCTCTGCGCTTTTGTAGGTTTTCTTCCTCTCCGATACTTATGTTTGCGCCTTCAATCTCGTCGCACTGAAACCGCAAAACATCAGCAAGCCTCGCCTTTTCGTCGTCACCCATCTTAAGCGATTCAAGCTGTTTTTTGGCAGATTTCATCTTTTGATATGATGCACGAACAGCGGAGAGTTCTGCATGTGTTGCCGAAAACTCGTCGAGTATATTAATATGGTTTTTTTCTTCAAGAAGAACCTGCGACTGGTTTTGCCCGTGCAAGTTCACTAAAAAAGCGGCGAACCTTTTCAGCGTACCCGCCGTCACAATTGCGCCGTTTATTCTGCAAACCGACTTTCCCGATGAATCGAGTCTTCTTGCAAGAAGGTACTCCTCAGCGGGTTCTATGTCCGTTTCATTTAAAAATTCATAAAAATACTTAGACTTTGGTTCGTCGCAGAGCATCTGAACCTGACCTTTTGTGTCAAACGCACCGACAAGTTCCCTGTCGCTCCGACCTCCGAGTACAAAGCCTATGCAATCTACTATAATTGATTTTCCCGCACCCGTTTCTCCCGTAAGCACGTTAAAACCACCCTCGAAACTCAGCGTCAACTCTTCGATAAGCGCTATGTTTACAATTCGAATTTCACGTATCATATAATTCCTCA
>CAYJIQ010000159.1:2174-5132 GCA_964370275.1 uncultured Christensenellaceae bacterium | reverse complement strand
TGTTCGTGAAATGATCGCAAAGCAGGGCAAGACTTTCAAAGATGCTAAGGTTGTAATCTCGGGCTCGGGCAACGTTGCTATCTACGCAACACAAAAAGCACAAGAGTACGGCGCAAACGTTGTTGCTCTTAGCGATTCAGCCGGCTACATCTACGACGAAAAGGGCATCGACCTCGCACTCGTAAAGGAAATCAAAGAAGTTAAGCGCGGCCGTATCAAAGAATACTGCGATACGCACAAACACGCTACATACACAGAAGGTTGCTCGGGAATCTGGACAATCCCCTGCGACATCGCTCTTCCCTGCGCAACACAGAACGAAATCGAACTTGATAGCGCAAAGACTCTTATCAAAAACGGTTGCTATGCAATGGGCGAAGGCGCAAACATGCCTACGACAATCGACGCTACAAACGCATTCCTCGAAGCAGGCGTTCTCGTCGGCCCCGCAAAAGCTGCAAATGCAGGCGGAGTTGCTGTTTCAGCTCTTGAAATGTCACAAAACTCACAGCGTCTCGCTTGGACGTTTGAAGAAGTCGACTCTAAACTCGACGACATCATGGTTAACATCTTCAAGAGTTGCGACGAGGCAAGTGCGAAGTATGGCTGCAAAGACAACTACGTTGCAGGTGCAAATATTGCCGGCTTCCTAAAAGTTGCTAACACTATGCTCGCACACGGCGTTATCTAATATCTAAAACCAAAAATCCTTCCCTTTCGTTGGGAGGGATTTTTTTATGCGATTATTCTGTTTTTCGCTTTTTCATGTCTAGGATAAATCCTCTTGTAGCCATGATGAAGCAGAGCGAAGACATTATCGGATATATAATGTTGTATCCCACCATTATCGGCCACACACTAAGCAATATTCCTCCGAGCAGATATACCTTTGTTTTGCCTTCCTGCAAGAATGCGTCTTTAAACTGTATACGACGCTCTTTTCGCTTTTCATACAGCGCAATAATAGTTTCATTTTTCTCTTTCTCGTCTACGCTAATTCCGCAAATCTCCGCTACCTCAAAGGCAAATTCTTTTCCAAGCAGCTCAAAGTGTATGGGTAATTTTTTTGCAAACAGCTCAGCCTGTTCGTCAAACCCTCCCAGCGATAGCATACAAACGGATTTTACCCCTAACTTTGCCACTCGCGAATAAAGCGCTCTAACCTCTTCAACTGTGGCGGGCATTGTTGGATGCAGGGATATTACCATATAATATCTAAATGTTTCTCGTGCATAATACCCACCGAAATAACCTTCCAGCTTTTTTGTCTCGCGTTTTTCAAATGCAGGAAGGAATAGTCTTCGCAGTTTTTCAGAAGGCAGAATTGAAAGTTTCTCAAGCAAGAGTTCTTTCCCGAGATTCTGTAAATAAGCAGCGCAAAACTTTTCAAATTTGCGCCTTCTTAAAAGCATATCGACAATTGTGAAAATCGCAGTAGCAGCTATGGCAAAGACAGCGCACGAGTATATTCTCAGACCCAACACAAACCCCGCCCCAAATAACATTAGCAGCGCAAAAATCTTTCCGAGAATCATGTCTGTGCATCTGGCAAATGCATTTTTGCCTTTATAAAATTCTGTTTTTAGAAATCTTTTTACTTTTTTGTCCATAAAAAACCTCCCGTACTTTGGTATTATTGCCAAAATGCGGGAGATTATACTATTTATTTAATTTGTAGTAAGCTCTCATCACGCCAATTTGTGTCTTTGCGTCACAAAGCTCACCCGACATCACCATGTCAAACGCTTCTTTAAGCGGAATGTGCTCTACACTTAAAAACTCGTTATCATCTAGGTTCTGTGAGGTTTCCTTCACGTCGTCAGTAAAATACATGTGTATGCATTCGGTGCAGTATCCCGGCGAAACGAAAACTCCCCCTAAACTTTCTATGCTGATTGGCACAAATCCGGTTTCCTCTTCAAGTTCTCTTACAGCGCAGGTCTTTGGATCCTCGCCAACTTCAAGCTTGCCCGCCGGAAGTTCAAGCATCGCACGCTCAACTGCATACCTCCACTGTCGAACCATGAGCACGCAACCATCCACTACAGCGACAATACAAGCACCGCCGTTGTGCACCACCACTTCACGAAAAGTATTCACACCATTTTCAAGCTTCACCGAGTCGCGCAGAGCCGTATAGACTTTGCCCTGAAACATAATCTCTGACGTAACTTTATTTTCCTTAATATATCCCATAACTATTTAAGCACTGCCTTGATTCTTCTAACTCCAGCAGAAGAACTTTGCTCTTTTACAATTGCAAACGTCCCGAGTGTGCTTGTGTTTGTCGTGTGCGGCCCTGCGCAAATTTCCTTAGAAAATCCCGGAACAGTGTATACCGTTACCTTTTCGCCGTAGCGCGAGGTGAACACGCCCTCAGCACCCTGTGCTTGAGCTTCTTCGACTGTCATTTCCTCGCAGCCGACCTCAAGCCCCTTTGAAATCGCCTCGTTTACATACGCTTCAACCGCTCGCAGTTCGTCTGATTCTACCTTTCTTGGAAAGTTAAAGTCAAACCTCAAACGATCCGCAGTGATGTTTGAACCCTTCTGAGAAACCTCTTCTCCGAGAACTTTTTTTAGCCCAGCGAGCATGAGATGCGTCGCCGTGTGCAGGTTGGTTGTCGCCTCTTTGTTGTCCGCAAGACCGCTTGTAAACTTTTGCTCTGCTCCTGCCTGCGAAAGTTGTTGATGCTTTTTAAACGCCTCGTGGTAGCCGTCAATGTCCACAGTAAACCCATTTTCCTCGGCTAACTCCTGCGTAAACTCGACCGGAAACCCAAATGTATCGTAAAGCCTAAATGCGCTTTTTCCCGGAATTTTTGCATCCTTTATGTATTTTACGAGTTTTTCAAACTCTTTCATTCCCTGCTTAATCGTCTTGCTAAAGCGCTCTTCTTCGATATCAAGCTCGCTCGTTACACGTTCGCGATTCGCTTCAAGTTCGGGGTACACACTG
>CAYJIQ010000159.1:0-2164 GCA_964370275.1 uncultured Christensenellaceae bacterium | reverse complement strand
TTGCAGCAGTTGCAATCTTAGACATACTTCCCTCGGGAACGCCCAATTTTCCGGCAAACCTAATAGCTCTGCGGATCAATCTGCGAAGCACATAGCCCTGGTCGACGTTTGAAGGAGTCACTCCCCTGTCGTCTCCCATTATGAAAGTCGCACATCTCATGTGATCGGATATAATTCTAAACGCACGCTTTGTTTCCTCGTCGTCGTTATAGTTTTTACCGCAAAGTTCAGAAATCTTTGCAATTATGTCGGTAAACGCATCTGTGTCGTATACCGATTCTTTGCCCTGAAGGGTGCACACAGTTCTGTCAAGCCCCATTCCGGTGTCAACATTTTGCTGCGCAAGCGGTTCAAAAGTTCCCGCTTCCGTTTTGTTGTACTGCATAAATACATTGTTCCAAATCTCAAGAAACTTTCCGCAGTCACACGCAGGAGAACAGTCGTCGCAACATGCGTCCTTGCCCGTATCGTAAAATATCTCGGTATCAGGTCCGCAAGGTCCCGTCTGCCCCGCCGGCCCCCACCAGTTGTGCTTCTTTGGCAGGAAGTATATTCTACTTTCGGGAATTCCCGCTTCTGTCCAATATCCGGCAGATTCTGTATCCCTCGGTGCATCTTCGTCGCCTTCAAAACAGGTGACAGAAATCTTTTCCACGGGTATATCCAGCCACTCTTCGCTCGTCAAAAACTCATAGCTCCAGCTTATTGCTTCTTTCTTAAAATAATCGCCGAGACTCCAGTTTCCCAGCATCTCAAAAAATGTGCAGTGCGAAGTATCTCCCACCGCCTCGATGTCACCCGTTCTCACACACTTTTGCACGTCTACAAGTCTTGTTCCCGCAGGGTGTTTTTGCCCCATAAGGTAGGGCACGAGCGGATGCATTCCCGCCGTGGTAAATAGTACAGTCGGGTCATTTTCGGGTATAATGCTTGCGCTTGAAATAGCCGCATGTTCCTTTGTCTTAAAAAATTCTATGTACAACTTTCTAAGTTCTTCGCTTGTTAAGTTTCTCAATTTCTTTCTCCTAAATAATTCTAAATTTATTCATTCGGACGTTCAACGCCGAAGCACTCATATTTAAAGTTTTCTGCAGGAATCGGTCTTGCAAAGAAGTATCCCTGCGCAATTTCGCAATCTATACTCTTTAGGAAATCTGCCTGTTCCTTTGTCTCAACACCCTCTGCAACCGTCGTAATATTTAGCCTCTTTGCCATCTCTACCATGCTCTGCACGACCATTTTACCACGTTCCAGATCGTCGTTGTCGTTGTCTGTAAAGAAGCTTCTATCCATCTTAATTATATCGACATCTAAATCTTTTAACAAACCAAGCGACGAGTATCCCGATCCAAAGTCGTCCATCGAGAGCGAGAATCCACAGTCATGAAGATTGTCGAGCACCGTCTGCAGTGCCTTTTCGTTATCGATGATAGTAGTCTCTGTGAGCTCGACTTCAATATATTTTCGCTCCACCCCAAAACTATCGGTAATCTGGCCGATTTGCTTGACAAAGTCAGGGTTTGAAAGATGCAAGCGCGAAAAGTTCACGGACACGGGAACACACGGAAGTCCGCTTGCCTCCCAGTCTTTTATCGTCTCACACACACCCTTTAGCATATACATATCAAGTTCGACGATAAACCCGTTGCCTTCAAACACGGGTATAAAGTCGTTGGGGAAAATCATGTTTCCGTCCGATTCTACCCAGCGCACAAGCGCCTCTGCACCAACCACCTTGTGATCGTCAAGGCTGTATTTCGGCTGTAAGAACACCTTGTATTCGCCGTTCTCAAGCGCACTGTACATTTTATTTTTAATCTCAGTCGTCTTAATTATATGCTCTTTATATGCATCGGCATAGTCGCAAACAACATGATTTTCCGTCTTTGCAAAACTGTGCGCCAAAGCGACTCTGTCAAAAATATCGTTAATATTAATTTCTTCTGACGGTATCTTATATCTTCCGTATCTAAATTCGAACTGATATGATCCCATCTCTTTAATCATGCCGCAAAATTGCTCTTCGTAATCGCCCCTTATTTCCTCAAGTCTTCCTAAAAACTCCGTATGTGCAAAGAGAATAAATTCATCAGTTCCGACTCGAGCTTGTAAAAAGTCCTTTGCGGTAGAGGTTTTTCCGACGTCTGCAATTGCCTTGATGACC
>CAYJIQ010000158.1:0-5157 GCA_964370275.1 uncultured Christensenellaceae bacterium | reverse complement strand
GGTGCAGGAAAGCCCTGCTCAAGAAACTTCAGCACAGGAAACTTCAGCACAGGAGACTTCACAAAACGAAACTTTCGCGCAGCAAGAACCCGCAAAGAAAAAACGGGGAAGGCCAAAGCGCACGGGAGCACAAAACACACACAAAACTTCCGCTAAACAAAATACAGAGCCGCACGAGCAAAAGAGAGAGCAAAAATATGAGCTCGTGACCGCCGTTCAAACGCAGGTTCCGGATGGAAAAGATGCAGTAGAAGTGCTCGAAAAACTTGCCGCTTCAAAGGGTGAAACGGCGAATGAAGAAGAGTTGCCACCGTCAATTTCCCGGGAAATGGATTCAATTCGCCCAAGAAAAGTCGAGTTTATCGACAACAACGATGCTGTAAACGAACTTTTAAATTCGGGAGAGTGCAAGGATGCCGAGGGTATTCTTGAAATTCATCAAGATGGATACGGATTTTTGCGCAAAGAAAACTACCTTCCCGGCAACAGAGACGTATACATCTCAATGGCACAAATTCGCAAGTTTAATTTAAAGACGGGTGACAAGGTAAAGGGTAAGACCAGACCGGCAAAAGATGGAAGCGACAGGCTTCTTGCTCTTCTTTTTATCGAAACGATTAACGACGAATCCGTTCAAAAGTGCATTGACAGAAAGCCATTTGAAGACCTTACGCCTATCTACCCGAACAAAAGATTCCAGCTTGAAAATGTGCGTTCGGCAAGAGAACTTTCCATACGCCTAATCGACCTGATTTCGCCCATAGGTAAGGGGCAAAGAGGACTTATTGTCGCTCCGCCAAAGGCAGGTAAGACAATAATGCTCAAAAAAATTGCAAACAGTATTACAAATAATTACCCGCAGGTTGAACTTCTCGTTCTTCTTATAGACGAACGTCCCGAGGAAGTTACGGACATGCAACGTTCGATAAAAGGTGAGGTTGTATATTCAACGTTTGACGAAAGGCCCGAAAATCACACTAGAGTTGCCGAAATGGTTATTGAGCGTGCGAAGAGACTTGTCGAACACGGTAAGGACGTAATCGTGCTGCTCGACTCTATAACAAGGTTGGCACGCGCATACAACCTTACAGTTCCGCCTTCGGGAAGGACGCTTTCGGGCGGTCTTGACCCAAGTTCGCTATATAAGCCAAAGAGATTCTTCGGTGCTGCAAGAAACATCGAAGGAGGCGGAAGTTTGACGATAATTGCGACTGCGCTCGTCGAAACGGGAAGCAGGATGGACGAAATTATCTACGAAGAGTTCAAGGGAACGGGTAACATGGAACTTCATCTGGACAGAAGGCTCAGCGAAAAACGAATCTTCCCCGCTATCGACCTTGCCAAATCGGGAACAAGAAGAGAAGAACTTTTGCTTTCAAACACCGAAAGAGAGGGAATCTGGGCTATCAGAAAAGTGCTTTCTTCGGGCAATACCACAGAGGTTACCGAACAGCTTATCAGTATGCTCGTGCGAACCCAAAGCAACCACGAATTTTTGGTTAGGTTGCGTGAATGGCTTTCGATGTGGGAAAAAGAGGGCTATAAGATGGGGAACAATAGATTTAATTAAGAAACTGTCTGAAAAGATGGATTCAAGCGATTTCATTAACTTGTGTGTTAGTGACAAGCAATAAGTAAGAGTGAAAAGTGAAGAAATGTGGCTTAATCTACACATTTCTTCATTTTTCACTCTTTATTTGTAATTCAAAATTTTCAAATCAAGGATGCCGTGATTCGGTTTTCTCTTTTTTGCGTCAATAAATAAACACAATGTGCGATAAATAAGCACGATACACAATATATTACAAACCATTAATAACCAATATTAAAAGTTTTACTCTGTTTTTTGCGGGAAAATTGTGAGGTTTAAACCCAAGGTCTTTCCCTTGTTTCATTTTGTTCCAAAAGATTCGATCAGTTTATTTATAAGGTCGTTTGCCAAGCGAAACTGTGCGGGAGAAAGTCTGCCGAGTCTTTCGTACACAACCTCGGTATCGTTGTTGATGAAATAATCAATAAATACATAGAAAATTTAGCAAAAAGTGAATAACTTTATCAAACTCCGCAAATAATACCAACAAATAAATTTACGGAGGACGACATGAACCAGACGATAATAAATTTGGGAAGAGGATTTGCCGGGGAGTCGCAGGCGCACATGCGATATATGCTATACGCAAAACAGGCAAAAAAAGAGGGCAAGGAGTGCCTGGGAAATATGTTTGCAAACATTGCGAGAAATGAGATGGCTCATGCGAAAATATTTCTTAATCTGATAAAAAAATACAAACCGGGTGCGGTAAACCAGAACATAGAAGCTGGATTTCCCATGCTCATAGGAACGCTTGAAGAAAACCTTAGAAACAGCGAAAACGGCGAGCACGACGAGTACCAAAACGTATATCCGTCTTTTGCCGAGGTTGCAAAGGGCGAAGGCGTTGAGGATGCGGCGAGGATGTTTAGCATGATTGCCGAAATCGAAAAAATTCACTGCAATGAATTTGGCCGCATAAGCAAACTTATTAGCGAGGGCAGGCTATATTCCAGCAAAGAGCCGATAATCTGGCGCTGTTATCACTGCGGCCACGAAATAACAGACACGCAACCTTGGGTGGTATGCCCCGTTTGTGCACACCCGCAGGGGTTTGTCGAAATACCCAAAGGTCATAGATAAAAAATAAATAAAGTTTCTGCGCTATAACATGGTTTGCGCAGATATTACATAAAAGAGTCGACAAAAGTGTAGCTTTTCAATTCGAAAAGATATTGTCGACTCTATTTTTGTGCTTTCGCATATAAAATAAATATTTTACTGTGCAATTATATTAATAAACTTATGAACTGGGTGCATACAACCTGTGAAATATGTATGAACATTTAATGTAATGGGCGGTTTATGCAAAGTGTGTTGTTGACACAAAGCCCTTTTTAACGTAAAATTTAAACTGCACAGTGGACACTTGCAACTATAAATCGTATTTGCGGTGAAACTGAACAGAATCTGCACAGAGGGATAAATAATGAAAAGAAAACTATGTGTTTTAATAGCGATGATAATGCTCGTATCCTGTTTGTTGCCGCTCAGCGTGAGCGCTGAAGGCGACTACACAAGGGTAAGAGTCCTCCTTTCCACGTCCTCAACAACTTCGTTTAATTTCAAAACATCGGGGACGCACACGGTTGCCGAAATAAATTTAAAAATTTCTGCGGGTAGCCATACCGTAAAGATTGATGAAGGTATTTTAACGCTGACAACGGGCGGAAAAACACATTTGGTTGGAAGTACAGTTACGCTTGTAAACAGCGATTGGGATGGAACATCCTGCACAACTACGCTTACAAACAGCAAATACGGAACGGAAATTTACCTGGGAAACATAAATTTCAGCATATATGACGGAAGCATTCGTGTGGTAAACGATGTAAACATGGAGCAGTATCTCTACGGAGTTGTTCCCTACGAAATGAGCAACAGCTT
This sequence comes from uncultured Christensenellaceae bacterium, assembly GCA_964370275.1. Classification (GTDB taxonomy): domain Bacteria; phylum Bacillota; class Clostridia; order Christensenellales; family Christensenellaceae; genus CAYJIQ01. The sequence goes on along the minus strand of CAYJIQ010000158.1, from coordinate 1,679 downwards.
TCCCGAGGAAGCACTGAAAGTTCAGGCGGTCTGCGCCCGTTCGTACGCTCTTGAAAAGCGCATTTCAAATTGGGACAGCAAATCGCAAAACTACGATATTTTAGACACAAGCGCACACCAGGTTTATCACGGATACAACGAAGATCATACGCGTGCGATGGGAGCGGTGGACGACACCGAGGGAATGGGCCTTACATACAAAGGTGATTTGGCGCAGACATACTACAGCGCTTCAAACGGCGGGCAGACTATAGCGTCGGGCGTAAGATGGACGACACACATTCCATACCTCATCACCAAGGACGACCCATATGACCTAAGAAACGACAGTTCGCTCGAAGAACTTTCCTTTATACCGGCAACATACAATTCATCTACCGTAAAACTTATGGATGACTTTGTTCACGATAAGATAGAAGATGCGATGCGCACGGCAACTAAGGACTCAAAAGCCGTGATAACAGGAATCACAAATGTCGTACCAAGCGACGCCTACGACGAAGGAGTCAGAGACTATAAGAACTTTAAAGTTACGCTAAATGCGAAGCTTTCTGATGGAACCAGCCAAAAATTGACTGTAACGATAGGGTTTTCTTCGCTCTACTACAACTCAAGCTCGAACCCGAATGGAGTGTTTGACGTAGAATATGGGCTTAGGATGCAGGGTGTCGAAGAAGCGACGGTTAGCGGACAGTCGGGATGGTATCTCACAAACAGAGGCTGGGGGCACGGCGTCGGAATGAGCCAAAGAGGCGCACAGCAGATGGCGGAAGAGGGATTTAAATATACCGAGATCTTAGACTTTTATTACCCCGGAACTGAACTTGATAAGATTATGGGTCAGGGGGGAAGCGGCGGATCTGTTGAACTTGAAGTTCCGGCTGAGTTTAACGCAAAGTTGAGCGCAAACAGTTATGCGGTTACCGAGGGCACGCACATCTCGGGAGTTGCCGAAAACACCGACGTTTCAAAGTTCATCTCAAACGTTTCGGACAGCGACTTTAAAATGCAGGTGAAAGATGCGAGCGGAAAGACGGTGACAAGCGGAACAATGGCGACGGGCATGGAAGTTTCGGTAACGATTAGCTCAAAGACATATACATATTCGATAATCGTCAAAGGCGATGTCAGCGGAGACGGAAAGATAAGCGTTGTAGATTTGATAAAGTGCCAACAGTCGCTTCTTGGAGACATAGCGCTCGGATCTGTGTATAAAAAAGCGGGAGACTTCGACGCATCGGGAGCACTGAACGTCGTCGATTTAATAAAAATACAGCAGTATTTGCTTGCATAAATAATTAAAAATACAAAGGGAGTATTGTATGCGTAAAAAGATAGGGTTAATAGTTGCAATTGTCATGCTCATAAATGTCATGTTCGTATCGACGGCATTTGCGGCATCGATGAGCGTTTCCGCTTCAGATTCCAGCGTGGAAGTCGGAGACACGGTTACGGTAACAATTCGGATTTCAGCCGACGATATCGGGGGTGCGGAAGGTTCATTTTCCTACGATTCCTCGGTACTCGAGGTAACGGGCGCAGGTTCGGGAGCGTCGACAAACGGCTCAATAGTCGTGTACTCTTCGAGCGGTGGAAATTCATCGCTTAGCACAAGTGTAACCTTTAAGGCGAAGGCTGCGGGTTCTGCGAGTGTTTCGGCTAAAGTTTCCGTGTTCTCA
>CAYJIQ010000157.1:3124-5169 GCA_964370275.1 uncultured Christensenellaceae bacterium | reverse complement strand
CAGAGATAGAAAGAGGCAACCGCAAAACCAGAGTTGGTGTTGTGGTAAGCGATAAGATGGATAAGACCGTCGTGGTTGCTCTTAAAACAAAAAAGAAGCATCCCTTATACAAAAAGACGGTTAACAGCACCATAAAGCTCAAGGCACACGATGAGAACAACGAGTGTGGAGTAGGCGATACAGTTAAGATCGCAGAAACACGTCCGCTCAGCCGTGACAAGCACTGGAGACTTTGTGAGATTATAGAAAAAGCGAAGTAAGCTAAGGAGGCTTTTATTATGATACAGCCACAAACACGCCTCAAGGTAGCTGACAACTCGGGCGCAAAGGAGATTATGTGCATCAAGGTTCTCGGCGGTTCGATGAAAAGAACGGCGAACATCGGTGACGTGATCGTTGCCTCCGTTAAGACAGCGACTCCCGGAGGAGTAGTTAAAAAGAAAGAAGTTATAAAAGCTGTTGTTGTGCGCAGCGTTAAGGGCGTTAGAAGACCCGACGGATCGTACATCAAGTTTGATGAAAACGCAGCAGTTATAATAGATGCAAACAAACAGCCAAAAGGAACGCGTATATTCGGGCCTGTGGCAAGAGAACTGCGTGACAAGGACTACATGAAAATCGTATCCCTTGCTCCTGAAGTACTTTAAGGAGGGCAGGACACATGAATAAACTAAACATTAAAAAGGACGACCAGATCGTCGTAATATCGGGCAAAGACAAAGGCAAAAAGGGTAAAGTTTTATCGGCATATCCCGACCAGAACAGAATCCTCGTTTCGGGAATAAACCTCGTAACCAAGCACAAGCGCCCGAAGAACCAAAGAGACCCGGGTGGAATCATCCACCAGGAAGCGCCGATTAACGCTTCAAACGCTATGCTCGTATGCAACAAGTGCGACAAAGCGACAAGAGCAGCTAAAAAGACGCTTGACAACGGCAAAAGAGTGCGTGTCTGCAAAAAGTGCGGCGACACGTTTGACAAATAAGCTAAGGGAGGAAAAATACATTGCCAAGATTAAAAGAGACATATAATGCCAGCATTGTACCCGCAATGATGAAAAAGTTTGATTACAAAAACGTCATGCAGGCCCCTAAGCTTGAAAAGGTGGTCATCAACATGGGTATGGGTGACATCAAAGACAACCCTAAGGGACTCGATTCTGCACTAGAAGAACTTGGAATCATCAGCGGACAAAAGCCGGTCGTAACGACGGCTAAAAAATCGGTTGCTAACTTCAAACTTCGCGAAGGCATGAAGATCGGCGCAAAGGTTACACTGCGTGGAGACAGAATGTACGAATTTGTTGACAAACTCGTAAGCATCGCTATCCCCCGTGTGCGCGACTTCCGCGGACTTCCTGCAAGCTCCTTTGACGGCAGAGGCAACTTTGCAATGGGCTTCAAAGAACAGCTTGTATTCCCCGAAATCAACTACGATAAGGTTGAAAAACTCCGTGGTATGGATATTTGCATCGTAACAACTGCAAAGACGGACGAGGAAGCACGTGAACTTCTTACCCTCATGGGTATGCCCTTTGCTAAATAAGGAGGCTTGAAATGGCAAAAAAAGCGATGATTTTAAAGCAACAAAGAGGTTCAAAGTTCTCAACGAGAAATTACACAAGATGCCGCATCTGCGGTAGACCTCACTCGGTGCTTAGGAAATACGGAATATGCCGTGTTTGTTTCAGAGACCTTGCATACAAGGGTCAAATCCCCGGCGTGCGCAAGGCAAGCTGGTAAGTGAAGTTGTGGAAATGCCTGCATCAAAAATGAAAGCATCTATCGCCCAGATTATGCTCGCCGAAGGCTTCATAAAGGGACATGAATTTATAGATGACGGCGTTCAGGGAACACTTCGTATCAAACTGAAGTATGGCCCCGGAGGCGAAAAGGTAATAACGGGCTTAAAGAGAATAAGCAAGCCCGGGTTGAGAGTTTACGCAAGAAAAGACCAGGTACCTAAGGTACTAAGCGGTCTTGGAATCGCTATTCTTTCCACCTCAAAAGGCGTCGTAACAGACACCGAAGCGAGGAAGAACTCTG
>CAYJIQ010000157.1:0-3114 GCA_964370275.1 uncultured Christensenellaceae bacterium | reverse complement strand
GCGAAGTGCTCGCTTACATTTGGTAGTACGGAGGAGATACATTATGTCAAGAGTAGGTAGACTTCCAATCGTACTGCCGGCAGGAGTTACAGCCGAAGTTTTAGCCGACAACACCGTTAAGGTAAAAGGCGCAAAAGGCGAACTCACACAGAGCTTCGACAGTAAGATGGAAATTAAAAACGAAGATGGCACGATTACCGTTAGCCGCCCGGACGACCAAAAGCAGTCAAGGGCAACTCACGGTCTTACACGTGCGCTTCTTGCAAACATGGTAAAGGGTGTAAGCGAAGGGTTTGAAAAGACTCTTGAGATCGTCGGTGTCGGATACAGAGTACAGCTTCAGGGCAAAAAACTCGTTCTAAACCTCGGCTACTCACATCCGGTTGAGTTTGAACAACCTGCGGGCATCACATTTGAAGTCCCCAGCCCGAACTCGATTATCATTAAGGGAATTGATAGACAACAAGTCGGCCAAGTTGCGGCAAATATTCGTGAAAAACGTGCTCCCGAACCGTATAAGGGCAAGGGTATTAAGTACAAAGGCGAATACATACGTCGTAAAGAAGGCAAGTCCGGCATGAAGTAAGGGGGCTAAATCATGATAAATAAGAAGGACAGAAACGCCGTCAGAAAGGGTCGTCACGGCCGCATCAGAAACAAAATTAGCGGTACTGCCGAGCGCCCCAGGATGAACGTATACAGAAGCCTTAACAACATCTACGTTCAGATTATCGACGACGTTGCGGGAACTACTCTTTGCAGCGCATCGACGATGGACGCAGAGGTTAAAAAGGCAGTTGCCGACATGAGCAAGAAAGAAGCTTCAAAGATGGTCGGTGAAGTAGCTGCAAAGCGTGCTATAGCAAAGGGAATAAACGAAGTCGTATTCGACAGAGGTGGTTACCTTTACACAGGCAGAGTCAGCGAAGTGGCAGATGGCGCAAGAGCAGCCGGTCTGAAGCTTTAAGGAGGGCAGGCACTTGAATAAAATAGATGCAAACACATTGGATTTAAAAGAAAAGCTTGTCGCAGTTAACCGTGTTGCAAAGACGGTTAAGGGTGGACGTAACATGCGCTTTTCGGCACTCGTAGTCGTTGGAGATGAAAACGGCCACGTTGGCACGGGAATGGGCAAAGCTGCCGAAATCCCCGAGGCAATCAGAAAAGCTGTTGAAAGTGCGAAGCGCAATTTGATAGAAGTTCCCATGAAGGGAACAACTATTCCGCACCAGATCGACGGAAGGTTTGGCAGAGGCCACGTGCTTCTCATGCCGGCTCCCGAAGGTACAGGTGTTCTTGCAGGCGGACATGCTCGTTCGGTGCTTGAACTTGCGGGAATCAAGGACATCAGATGCAAATCACACGGCTCAAACAACCCGATTAACTGCGTTAAGGCGACAATCGAAGGTCTAAGAGAGCTAAAGACAGCTGAACAGGTCGCTCGCCTTCGTGGTATCTCAGTCGACAGACTGCACTAAGGGAGGATGACATGGCACAGCTTAAAGTAAAATACGTAAAAAGCTCAATCGGATACGCTCAAGATCAAAAAGATACGATTAAGGCACTTGGCTTCAAAAAGCTTAACAGTGTCGTTACAAAGGAAGATAACCCCTGCATAAGAGGGATGATCTTCAAAGTAAAGCACCTCGTATCCGTTGAAGAAGTGTAAGGGAGGTAGCTTTATGAAATTGCATGAGTTACAAGGAACGCCGGGAGCACGCCACAGCAAAAAGCGTGTCGGCAGAGGTACGGGTTCGGGTATCGGTAAGACATCCGCTCGTGGACAAAAGGGACAAAAGTCAAGAAGCGGTGGCGGAGTTCGCCCGGGCTTTGAAGGTGGACAGATGCCCCTAACAAGAAGACTCCCCAAAAGAGGCTTCTACAACAAATTTGCCAAAAACTACGCTACCATCAATGTATGCGACCTCGATGTCTTTGAGGCAGGCAGTGAAATCAGCTTGGATATGCTCATGGAAGTGGGCTACATCAAAAAGCCGCTTTGTGGACTAAAAGTGCTCGGCGATGGGGAATTAACCGTAAAGCTGAACGTTAAAGCTGCAAAATTCACTGAAACTGCAAAGGCAAAGATCGAAGCTGCAGGCGGAAGCGCAGAGGTGGTATAATATGTTTAAAATACTGGGCAATGCTTGGAAAATAGCTGATTTAAGGAAAAAAATTCTCTATACCCTTATGATATTGCTCGTATACAGGGTCGGTTGTGCAATTCCGGTTCCCGGTGTGGATGTATCTGTGTTTTCGCAGATTGTAGGCGACTACAGCATTCTTGGGTATATGGATTTGTTCTCGGGTGGATCGCTTTCGGGCTTTACACTCTTTGCAATGGGAATCACCCCATACATCACGGCTTCAATCATTATGAACCTACTAACAATTGCCATTCCGGCTCTTGAAAGGCTGAGCAAAGAAGGCGAAGACGGAAGAAAGAAAATTGCTTCCATCACAAGATACGTCGGCGTTGGACTTGGTCTTATCATGTCGGTAGGTATCATGCTTTCAATCGGCTCGGAAGCTATGCTTTCAGACGACTGGTTTAACTACGTTACAATCGTTGCTTGCTTAACAGCAGGAACGGCGCTCATTATGTGGATGGGTGAGAGGATAAACGAAAAGGGAATCGGAAACGGTATCTCGCTAATCATCTTTATCGGTATCATCTCTTCGCTGCCAAACCAACTGTTTACGTCAATCGAAGCAATTTCGACAGGCGTACAGACAGTATGGCCGCTAATCATCACGATTGTCGTGGCTCTCATCGTCATCACTGGTATCACCTTTGTTGACATGGGCGAAAGACGCATTCCCGTTCAATACGCAAAGCGTGTTGTCGGCAGAAAGCAGTACGGCGGACAGACGACATACATACCGATGAAGGTCAACCAATCGGGCGTTATGCCGCTAATCTTTGCACTAACACTTATCCAGTTCCCCGGAATGATCACACAGATGTTCTGGCCGACGAGTGACTTCTACATTTGGTATCAGACATACCTCGGTGCAGGAAGCTGGATTTACATGGTAATATACGCTCTGCTCATCCTGTTCTTCACATACTTCTACTCGCAGATTTCGTTTAATCCGATAGACGTATCAAAG
>CAYJIQ010000156.1:601-5282 GCA_964370275.1 uncultured Christensenellaceae bacterium | reverse complement strand
ATGAAGATGAAGCTGGTAGGAATTCTTATGAAAAGTCCTCAGGCGAAAAAGAAGATGAAAGGGTCTATGAACGACTTTATTGTTAAGCCGTATTGCGAGTTGATAGATAGAGCGAATGCAAAATGAATGATGAAAAATGCGACCCGCAGCTTTTGCAGGTCGTATTTTTTGGCTGTAAACGTTGACTAATTATCTTTAATACTATATAATGTTTCGAGTATGTTGTGACTAGATCGCGATGTGCACTGTCGGTATCAAATATCGGTATTATATATAGGAGGAATTTATATGAAAGTTGGCAAGTTTTTGCTATTTTTGCTTGTTGCTGTGCTCATACTTGGGTTTGCGTTCGTCGTGTTCGCCGGCGTTTCGGTTGGAATGTACACATTTAAACCTGTTGATGCGGTAAAGCTGGGTCTTGATCTAACGGGTGGAGTTTCCATTGAATACATGGCAGAGGATTCTGCAAATGTTGAGGATTTAGACACAAAGATACAGGGTGCTATGAGTATTTTCAGAACGCGCCTTGACGAAAGAGGATTTAATGAAGCTACTATCGTTAAGCAGGGTACAGACAGAATACGTGTTGAAATACCAATTAATGAGACGAGCGACATAAAAGACCCGAACGAAATAGTTCAGTTTATCGGAGAACCTGCTCACCTTGAGTTTGTTGACCCGAACGGAAACGTCATTTTAGAAGGCGGTGACATTCAGTCTGCAAGCGCATCTTATGATGAGTACGGAGAACCTGCGGTTTCATTCCAACTGACATCCGAAGGCTCTGATATTTTTGCTAAGGCGACTCAGGAATTTATCGGACAGACGATAGCTATTGAGCTTGATGGAGTTGTTGTATCTGCACCAAATGTCGACAGCGTTATCACAGGCGGTTCGGGAATTATTTCCGGTATGGAATCAGAAGAAGCGGCAATGGAGCTCGCGATGCAGATTGAATCGGGTGCACTCCCGCTCGACCTTGCTGCGATAAATCAAGAGACACTTTCTGCAACTCTTGGAGACGAAGCACTTGAAAACGGAGTTTTAGGCGGGCTGATAGGTCTGGCGATTCTTTTGGTTTTCATGCTCATATTCTACAGACTTCCGGGATTGGCTGCAGATCTTGCATTAATATTTTACGTTTCGCTCGTTGTGTTTATGCTTGCGCTGTTTGAAATTCAGCTAACATTGCCGGGTATCGCAGGTATCATTCTCGGTATCGGAATGGCAGTTGACGCAAATGTAATAATATTTGCGAGATTCAAAGAGGAACATCGTGCGGGCAAGTCAATTCGTTCTGCACTCAAAGGCGGATTCCAAAAGGCGACGAGGGCGATTACAGACTCTAATACAACTACGCTGATTGCAGCGTTTGTGCTTGCAATATTCGGAACCGGATCTATTCAGGGTTTTGCATACACGCTGGCAGTGAGCATAGTAGTTTCAATGATTTCGGCACTTGTCGTAACCCAGGGCTTGCTGCGGTTGCTCACAGGCTCGTTCCCGGGTGCAAAAGGCGTATTTCTCTCACAAAAATTCACTAAGGGAGGGGAAAAATAATGTTAGTACAGAGATTTAAAAAATTTATGATAGTGCCCATTGCTATAGTTATCATTGCTATTGTAGTCGGAGTAATTTGCGGAGGACTTAACACAGGCATCGATTTTACGGGCGGAAGCATGATTACTATAGACATCAAGACGCAGTTTAACACGGATGAAGTGCGCACGGCTGTTTCGGCTGCCGAGGCTGTGACGGGAGATGTCAGCGTTGTAAGTTCAGGAGACGATTTCACGACTGCGATAGTTAGGATTCAGGAGACGGGAGACGATGCAACTACGGACAACATCGTAGATTCAATTATGACCTCGGTAAATGCAACATGGCCCGACGCTACGTTTGAAGGCAGAGACTCGGTCGGCGGAGTTGCGAGCAGAGAGCTAATTTTGAACGCAATCTTTTCTGTACTCGTCGCTTGCGTGCTCATGCTTATCTATATCTGGATAAGATTTGATGTATATTCGGGAATAGCTGCCGTTTGTGGGCTTCTCGTCAATGTCGTGATAATGATTTCGGCAATGAGTATCTTTCAAGTTTCGCTAGGCTCCTCGTTTATCGCGGCTTGCCTTACTATCGTCGGATATGCTATAAATGATACAGTGGTAGTGTTTGACAGGATAAGAGAGAACCTTTCTAAAATGGGAACAAAAAACCACACAAGGGCAGAGGTTTGCGATGTGAGTGTTAAGGAGACTCTTGGAAGAACGATTAACACAACGGTCACAACACTCATAATGGTGGTGTCGCTCTATATCTTCGGAGTTCAGGAGATTAAGGAATTTATTTTCCCGATAATCATAGGCCTTTTCTGCGGAACGCTTTGCTCCATCTTCGTATCATCTCCAATATGGATGATATTACAAGAAAAATTTGCACACAAGAAGCACAAGAATGTTCATGCTGTAAAATAAAACCAAAAAGGCGGGAGACCGCCTTTTTTAGAATCAATAAATTTTCGGGATATAGGAGTGCGATATGTACGATTATATTAGAAGGACAAAGATATACGAAGGAGATCTTTTTACAAGGTTGATGAAAGCTCGTGACGTTCAGGACGAGGGAGCTTTTTTGCGCCCAAAACTTGAACATCTCGCAGATCCGTTTACATTTGACAATATGAAAATTGTCTGCGAAAGAGTGAAAAAGGCAATAGATTTAGGCGAAAAGATAACTGTCTATTCAGATTATGATGCGGACGGAACTTGTGGAGCTGCTATACTAATGGGAGTGCTTGCTGATCTAGGAGCAAATGCAGACAACTACATCCCGGACAGGTTTTCGGAAGGTTACGGGACAAATCCGTTGGCGATCGAGAAAATAATAAAAAGCGGAACGACGTTAATATTGACGGTGGACTGCGGGATAAAAAGTTTAGACGACGTTGAACTGGCAAAGAATAACGGAGTCGACGTAATAATTATGGATCATCATGAGTGCGAGGAACTTCCTTGTACTCAGTACATATTAAACCCAAAAGTTCCGGGAGAAAACTATGCATTTAAAAGCCTTTGCGGAGGTGGTGTCGCATTTCAGTTTGCAAGGGCGATGCTCGGGCAAATGGCTAAAAAGTACGTCGACATTGCTGCGATTGCCACGATAGGCGATATAGTAGACCTCGTCGGCGACAACCGCGTAATAGCAAGCATCGGGATAAAAAAGCTTAAGCTGAAACCAAATCCGGGAGTTGAAAAACTTGCAAAACATGCGGGTATTGATCTTACAAAGCTGAAAACTCACGGGGTATCGTTTGGGCTTGTTCCTAGAATAAACTCGGCGGGCAGGATGGAAAGTGCGCACATTGCATACAACTTGCTGACAAAAACAAATGAACAGGAACTTGAGGCTCTCGCAGGCAAACTTTGCGAGTTAAACGATGTGAGAAGAGAGGCACAGACGAGGATAATATCAGAGTGCGACGCAAAAGTGCAAGCTGAATTTAACATGCTTAACACGGGGTTTATCGTTGTTTCGGGTAAGGATTGGGAGAAAGGTGTTGTGGGGCTTGCTGCACAGGCTATATGCGATCGCTACTACAGACCTGCTCTCGTGCTTTCTGAAAATGAAGGAATGCTAACAGGTTCGGCAAGGAGCATCGAGGGGGTAAATATTTACAATGTCCTTAAAAAGGCGAGTGAATATTACGAGAAATTTGGCGGACACGCGCAAGCGGCGGGGCTTTCGCTTAAAGTTGAAAATTTCAATATTGTAAAGGACATCTTAAACGAATCAATGGCAGAGATGTACGCGGAGGATGTTTTTAGAAGAAAATTGTTTTACGATGAGACGCTCGGTGTAGAAGAGGCGACGCTTGAACTTGCAAAAAAAATATCTCTTATGGAGCCATTTGGGATGGGAAATCCAGAGCCTGTTTTTTTGGTGCCCGACGTAAAAATCAAAGCTGCAAAGTTTATCGGAAACGGCGAACATGTGAAATTTGAAATCCACTCCGGTGTGGATGTGTTAAACGGAATTAAGTTTTCGTGCAACTGCTTACCGGAGGAAGACAGCTTGACAGAGGTAGCCGGTAGGTTATCGCTTAATGAGTTTAGAGGACAGCAGACGCCACAGCTTATAGTTGTAGATTTTAAACAGGGATTGCCCGATAAGGACATCTCACTAAATGTAATAAAAGAGATAACTGCGCTTGCGCGTGTATTACAAAATCCCCAAGAATACAACATCTGCAAAAATGAGGATGATTTTTGTGAAAGTGTCGTTTCGGATATGAGTAAGGTGCCGATAGGAACGCTGCTTATTATGGGGTGTGACTCGGCATTTGAGTGTATAGATATAAAATCATTCGATGAAAGTAGATATACTGCGCAGACTTCGTATAATATTCCGGAGTTTTGTTCCGACAATGCGATTTGCATGACGAGCACAGGAAGTGTGCATCTGGAAAACTTCAGAAACATATACCTCTGCGGAAGTTTTGTCCATGCAAGCAGGGCAAAATCAGTTTTGCTTTCTAAAAATTTATATAATATGATGAGAAGAGAGGCTGCGGAGTATTTTGTCACCGACGGACAGCTTGAACATGTGCTTAAAGTTGCAGGGACTATAAAAGACGGATTTGCAAGTTTTTCGCTTGCTGCTAGGCACATTGCGGGTATAGCAAATG
>CAYJIQ010000156.1:0-577 GCA_964370275.1 uncultured Christensenellaceae bacterium | reverse complement strand
CTCCTTATAAAAAAGTTCTTTGCGCGCTATATATTCTTTGCGAAGAAAAGTTGCTAAATGTTAAAAAACATGATAAAATATACTTTAACCCCGCTCAGGCGGGAAGGCAGATAGGATTGACACGCAGTGCTTTTAACACGCTATTGCCGAATATGAAGAAGTAATTTGCTTGTTGGGTATTAGGAGGAAGAACCTTTGAATACGTATTATATAAAATTTGTAGAGCAATATCCGATTTATAAGGATGATTTGCTCAATAAAGCTTTTGAGGTTGCCGAAGAGGCACACGCGGGGCAACTGAGAAATTCGGGCGAACCATATGTGGTGCATCCGTTTGAAGTTATAAAAATCTTGGCAGAGTTAGGTCTGGACAAGACGAGTATTATGGCGGGAATTTTACATGACGTGCCCGAGGATACCGATTTCACCATAGAACAGGTGAGCAAGGTGTTCGGCAAAGATGTTGCGAAGATTGTCGATGGCGTAACAAAGCTAAAAAATATCGAGTTTTCTTCAAAAGAAGAGAGGGAAGCTGAAAGTTTAAGAAAGATGTTTCTTGCGATGGCGACGGATATTC
>CAYJIQ010000155.1:0-5330 GCA_964370275.1 uncultured Christensenellaceae bacterium | reverse complement strand
CCTTCTCATAAAAATCCAGCTGATGGCGATATTTGTCAAGCAGTGCCATAATATTTTCCTCGTCTGCATAGTTAGACTTATAGTCGAGAATGTGAACGCCCTCTTCGTCCTCAAAAATCAGGTCGATAACTCCTTGAACGACTACATATTCGTCCTCCTCGCTAAGCCCGAGCTCGCTTGCGTTTACCTTCATGCTAAACGGCTGTTCACGAAGAACATTCTTTGCCGAGCGAATTTTGTATGCAACCCTGCTCGACATAAACTTTTCAAGCTTTCCCGAAAGTCTTTTGAGCACAGCGCTTTCGCTATCGTCGATAATATCCCTGAGTTCAAGCGAGTCAATTTGCGACAAGATCTGATCTTTGTTCTTTTTATTAAAATCCGCATGTTGTAAAAACAGATGGACGAGCGTGCCCGTCTGTGCGCCTGTTGCGCTTCCCTTGGGGACATACTCGCTAAACTCGCCATAGTCGGGCAAAAGGGTAGAAACTCCGACCTTGGAGACGGTTGGTTTTTTTGTGTACTCGTAAAAAGGCCTAGGAGGAATGCTCATCGCATTTGCAAGCGCGCTTTCGAGGTCAAAATCTTTGCTCGCAGCTTCATGGGGGAGTTCGTGAGATGTAATAACTTGTGTTTGGATAAAAAAGTCTGTCTTTTCGTTTATCTCGCGCACGGCATATCGAATCCAGTCTAGCATTCGAGACTTACCCTCGATGTCTTCGTCTATAAATTCCTCCAACTTTTTTTCGGAGATTGTCCCCGACAATACGAGCTTATTTTTTGCCCGTGTAAGTGCGACATACAAAATTCTAAGCTCTTCGGATTTAAGCTCGGAGGTTAGCGCATCTGCCATAACAGCCCTACAAAGTGTGTTGTGCCTAAAAGCTTTGTCCATGTCGAAAATATCGGCTGAAATTCCGAGCTTTGAGTGATAAAGAAGCCTGTTTCGCAAATCCTGCGTATTAAAAGCGGTTGCTGTGCGCGCCAAAATGACGACGGGATATTCAAGCCCCTTTGATTTGTGAATGGTAGTCATACGCACTCCCTTTAGCTCCTGCGCAGAAGCCGGCTCTGAATACCTTCCGTTTATCTTGTATATCATCAAAAGATGTTCGACAAGCGAATGCAAATCGGTGTATGAAGTGCCGATAAGCTCACTTATAAACTCGTTAAACGCAAACGCCTTTTCGGGATTTTTGCCCGCCAAAAGAACCTCTTCAAAGCAGGTCTCGTTTTTTATGTACATGATAAATTCGTCGAGCGGTCTTATGGACTGCAGTCGCATAGAATCGACAAATTCAAGAAATGTCGCACACTTTTTTCCGAGAGGTTGCTGTGTTTTAGAACAACCATAAAACGCACCCCAAAAAGTAGATTCTTTGTCGCAAAGCCTAATTCTTGCAAGTTCCTCTTCGTCAAACGCTCCTATGTGCGAACGCAAAACGCTGAGAAGAGAGATGTCTGAGCATTCGTTTATAAGGATGGTAAGCAGATTTACAAAAACAGCAATTTCAGCTTCTCCCGCAGATCCTCTCGTCGCAAGGGGAATGTTGTACTGCGCAAAAATTCTTGAAAATACGCGGACGTTTTCGTAGTTTGAGCGGTAGAGCACGCAAATGTCCTCAAAAGTGATGTTGCGCACACCATCGTCAGTCTCAATCTGTTCGTCTAAAAGCTGTAAAATCCTGCCTGCAACGCTCCTCGCCTCCTGCTCACAGTCTGTTTCGCCGTCCGTCGGGACGGTTAGCATAAGCGAGACGTCGCCACTAAAATTTCTTCCTGCAACGAGCATTTCCTTTTCGTCATATTCGATATCGCCGAGCCTTTCGCTCATAAGCCTGCCCATAATCTCGTTTACGCCTCTTATGATTGCAGGACTGCTCCTGAAGTTTTCGTTCATGTATATGGCGCCGCTTGTAAACTCACGGGTCTTAGCGAGAAAAATCGTCGGATCGGCGAGGCGAAATCGGTATATGCTCTGCTTTATGTCGCCAACCGTAAATAGGTTGTCTCCTCTCGAAATATCGCTTATTATGCTATCCTGAACGGGGTTTGTGTCTTGATACTCGTCGACAAAGATATGGTCGTATTCCTTTTGATATCGCTCTTTCACCTCGGGATTTACCAGTGCATTGAGCGCGTAGTGCATCATATCATCAAAATCCATGAGGCTTTTTTCGAGTTTCAGCTCGCTGTAGTGCTGTTCAAATACGGTAAGGAGGTTAAAAAAAGCCTGTGCCATACGGTTAAACTCCGCCGTTTCAACTTCAAAGTCGCCTTCGGGCAGAGTAGAAAGTTTTTTTATGAGCTTTGTGGAAAATGCCTTTAGTGCTCCGATTTCATCGCTTGCGCAGGCAGGTTCGAGCTTGCTCGCCTTGTTTTTAAGCTTCACCTTTGCACAGGCCTCGGCTATGTTCTCTCCCCGATTAAAAGCGCTGATAAGTTCGTCGGCTATTATCACATATTCACGAGATATGGGTATTTGTTTTTGCATATCGTGCAAAAGTGCGATATCGAGCGTACGCAAAAGAGAACGCCGAACAGTTTGCAACTTTCCCATAGTTAGCTTTTCAAGCTCTCTGTCGTATAGCGCGATTGCGGAATTTTTTTTTCGACGAATTTGCTTTAGAAGAAAGCCCAGCTTTTCCGGTCGGGAACAAAGATATCTGTATAGCGAAAGAGCTATCTCTTTAAGACCGACGTCCGTCCTCGCGCCAAACCTATTTTGAAGCAGGAAAAAACCATCGAGCTCACCCGAATATCCGATTTCAAACGCTCGCTCCATCGCGCTATTGGCGAGGATAAGAGTTCTGTCAGCAGATGCTTTAAGCCCCTCGGGAATGCCCAGATGCATAGCGTTTTCGGCAATTATTTTGCCGGCAAATTTGTGAATCGTGCAAATATCCGCGCCCGAAACGTATTCACTTTGCGCACGAAGCCTGCTGTTTCCTGTTTCGTCTGCTCGATTATAAAGCGCACGGCTAATGCGTTCTTTCATCTCCGCCGCCGCCGGATTTGTATACGTGCAGATGAGCATGTGGCGAATGTCTGCGCCCTCTTCGATAAGGCGCACTATTCTTGCGGTGAGCACAGAGGTTTTCCCCGAGCCCGCACCTGCACTTACTATGATGTTTTTTCCGCGAAGCTCAATAGCCTGCTTTTGTGTTTTGGTAAATTCCATAATGTTTATGCGTCTGTTGTCACCTTTATCCACTGTTTGGTCGTCGGGTGGACAAGCCCTATCGAATGCGAGAGGAGCTCTAGGTGTTTTCCTTCGCCCTTTCCGTATTTGGCGTCGCCGTAAAGCTCAAAACCACGGCTTGCAAACTGAACACGAATCTGGTGCGAGCGTCCTGTGTGCAAGAGTACGCGCACGAGGGACAAGCTTCCCCGAGTTTCGATTGTCGAAAATTCGAGCTTGGCGTACTTTCCCGCATCTTTGCTCGCGACGGCTACCGTGTTAGACTTGCCGTCCTTTTGCAGGTAGTCCTCAAAAGTTCCCGAGCCGGGGTGTCCGTGAACAAGCGCATGGTAGACCTTTTCAATTTGAGAGTTGCGCATCTGCTCGCTTAGCCTTGAAGCGGCTTTGGAGGTTTTTGCAAACACCATAACTCCGCCGGCAGGTCTGTCTAAGCGGTGAACAAGCCCTGTGTATACGTTGCCCGGTTTGTTGTACTTCTCTCTGATATATTCTCGGACCATGCTAAGCATGTCCATGTCCCCTGAATCGTCCGCCTGAGAGGGAACGTTGTGTGGCTTTAGCGCAAATATGAGGTGGTTGTCCTCGTATAAAACTTTTATGGTGTCCATCTTGAAGTACACCCGCAGGGCAAAACGAGACTGCTGTCCGTTATCGGAAGCGCTAAGTCGTGCGTCTCAACTTTTCCGCCACCCATGCATTTTAGCAAAATATTTGAAGTGACAAGCGAGCTAAGTCCTGTTGTGTACGAGCTTATAATAAAGCTTATTGCATCATCTGCCAGAATTTTTTGGCACTCGTGAACAAGCGGATATAGGTTTATCTCAACCTTCCAAAGTTGCCCGTCCGAACCTCTGCCAAAGCTTGGAGGATCCATGATGATACACTGGTATCTATTGCCCCTTCTTTTTTCACGCTGAACAAACTTTAAGCAGTCGTCTACGATAAAGCGCAGGTTTGTAGATTTAACGTTGCTGAGCGCTGCGTTTTCCTTCGCCCAACCTACCATGCTCTTTGCAGCATCGACATGAGTGACATGAGCGCCCGCTTCGGCGCAGGCAACGGTTGCCCCGCCGGTATACGCAAAGAGGTTTAGCACTTTCATGCCCGGCTTTAAAATAGACTTTAGATAGTCCCAGTTCGCTGCTTGTTCGGGAAAAAGTCCCGTGTGTTTAAAACCCGTTGGGCGGACATAAAACTGCAAATCGCCGTATTTTATAGTCCATTTATCGGGAAACTTTGTGAGATACTTCCACTGCCCGCCGCCTTCGCCGCTCCTTACGTAAGTTCCCTGTGCAATTCCCCACATATCAGGGTTGCCTTTGGGCCAAATTACCTGCGGGTCGGGTCTTGCAAGCACGAAGTTTCCCCATCTTTCGAGCTTCATCCCATCGCCTGTGTCCAAGATTTCATAATCCGTGTGCCTGTCCGCTACTAACATCTCTACCTCCTGATAATAAAAAAACACTCCACATCAATTTGGGTTCTCGTTGCAAATGCTGTGGAGTGACGATATTAAAGTGTGATTTTTTCGCTTAGTACGACGAAACTGTTGCCTTCGTTCGTGTATATTACATTGTCGCCCGTAATGTTGCCAAACAACTCGCCGTAAGTCTCTTTTACTTCGTCGCTCTGGCCGCCGTTGTAGGAAGGTGCGCACACAATGCTTACGTATACATCTCCCGACCAATCTGCGCTGAGCGGTATCGAGTGCGTAAAGTCGTCTCCGCTTTTTGTCATCACGTGTTTATAGAGGTTTTCGCCAGAAGATCTGTCGAGCGTCACTGCATAAATAACGCCGTCCATGAGGTTTGTGCTCCCCGAAGCGTTTATCTGCGAACCCTCAAGAGTTGCTGTAACCTCGCCTGTTAGCTCAAAGAGCTCGGTGCCTCCCGGTTGTCTTGTGAGCGTTGATGCACCGCTCGAACACCCGACCAGCGTCAGTGCCATAGTAGCCACTACTATCAATATAACTGCTTTTGTTATAAACTTCATTTTATACTCCTTAATATCCCTGCCGTATTTCGGCAATTAACCTATAGATTATATCAAAAAACACAGAGGAATGCAAAGGTTTTTTTAGCATATTAGGCAAATAGACTTTATTTGAGAATAACGTTTTCCTCGCCTA
>CAYJIQ010000154.1:0-5415 GCA_964370275.1 uncultured Christensenellaceae bacterium | reverse complement strand
TTTTTCATTTATAATACTGCTCGTTTTTGGCCCCTTTTTAGAGTACCATTTACATTTTGCCTTCAAAAAACCCCTTTGTTAAGCCATTTCTTGCATCCTTGGCACTACTCCCACTCTCTGCCTATGGATGTAAATTGGCTGATGCACAGTCTAAAATCCGTGGGCCACGGGGATGTTTTTCTACGCATTCTCCCCAGTCTCATCATTAACGGTAGTTCTTGTTATCAAAATGTTATCAGTGCCTGTTTTATCATGCCACTCTGTTTGATTTTCTACCACATATAAACGTGACTATCATCGGGTTTAATTGAAGTTTTCTTGATGATAGTGCTCGTTTATTATTTTTTTGAAAATATCCGAGCGACACTCTCCTTAAAATTTCACCCACATCAATCCTCTCCTCTGCCGCAAGTTCATAACCTATGATATCTTGAAGTTTTGCACTAAAATATTCAAGGGTAAATCTTATAAATACACAAAATGAAATAAAGAGAAGTGCTTGCAGGAAAGGTTCTGTTCCGTCAGCGTTTTCACCGTTTAATTCATCTATTAATACTGCCGATATCGTAACGTGTGTCACCACAAAAAACATGGACGGAAATGACAAAAATATGCCTGCAAATAAACGTAATCTGACCGAGCTGCACCACACAATTATTCTTTTTACTGTTTTAGAAATTATACACACCGTCCTTTTGCCCCATACCCGAGTTCTTTGTGGCAACATGGGCGTTCCACAACATTTTATATATTCCGCTTTTTGCTATCAGTTCTTTATACGTACCCTCTTCTTTAATACCGCTCTTGTCAAGAACTATAATGTTATGAGCGTTTTTAATGGTAGACAACCTACGAGCAATTACAAGAAGGTTTTTCTCTTTTGTTAAAGCGGCTAATATAGACTTTGCCCATGTACACACTATGCACCCTTAACTATAATTGCATTAACTCGATTGCTGTCATTTTTGGTAATTTTTCGTTGCAATTTTTAGGATCCGGTGATATAATTTAACATATCGCATTTAAAATAATTGTATTATATAGGATCTCGACTAAATAACGAACGGAACGACTTATGTTCACCGGGTAATACCACTGAAAAGAAAGGCTTTCATAAAATGAAGACGAGAAGATTATTGATATTGTGGCTATGTGCTGTCCTTTTGGCGACCCTGTTTTCTCCATGGGCAATGGCTGAGGATACGGAAACGATTGATGTAGGCTATGTGTCGGGGTTCGGGCTTGTGCGCGACATAGATTCCGCTAACAATAAGGGCTACGGCTACGAGCTTTTAGAGCGCATAAAAACGTATACAAACTACACTTTTGAATATCATTCCTACGACCAGTCCGAGATATTTGACGCACTTGAAAACGGAGACATCGATATCGTCGCGCCCGTTTTTGTTGAAGACCACGGTGCGACGGGTTATGTGTATTCGGAGCAGAGCATGGGCAGTGCGCAGCTGGTCCTTGCCGGAAAAAAAGACGGCGTCGTGTATTATTACGACGATCCGGCGGCGTTTACCTCCAAGACCGTCATGACGTACGATGCAAATCCCGCAAACGAATTGCTCGAGGCGTATGCCGCAGAGCATTCCATTTCTTTTGAATACATATATGAGAGCGTCGGCAGTTACGACGAACCCGCCGATTTTTATCTGACGTCCACGATATCCGATGTCGCGGCAGAAGAGCTGTATTCGGTGTTAAATTTAGCCACTCGAGAAGTTCGCATGGTGGCAAAGGAAGAAAATGCTCACGTCCTCGACACGCTTGATAATGCGCTTCTTAATTCCCTGGCGACGGATGGCGATCTCATTTATGATTTGCACGAAAAATATTACGGAAGCATACCCGAACTGTCGAGGAGAAACCTCACACGCGAAGAGACGGAATCTCTTGACAGAATATTTAATGTGGCGTATCTTGAAGATCATCAGCCCTTCCAATTTACAAACGAGCATAACCTGCCCGACGGCATCAGTGTTGAGATTCTAAACAATCTTTCTCAGAAATACGGATTTTTTGTAGAATACGTTCCGTTTAATTTCTCGAGCATCCCCGAAGATCATGTCCTGCCCGACCTGCTCATAACCCTCGTAGGCGATTACACGGGACTGATGCAAGATTACACTGCCACTGAGGCTTATTACAACGTTCCTCTTATGTTGGTTGCGAGTTCGGATACGAATATTTTCAGCGACTTAAACACGCTGGGCATACTTGACTATTCCATGATAGACAAAAACCAATTGATCGAAAAGTACGGAGCCGAGGTCAAACTGTTTTACAATTTTGACGAACTTATCACCGCATACAACAATGGAGAGGTGGATGCCATTGTCGTAACCGAATCGGGCAACCACTACGCCTCTGTCGTCATCGGCGAGGATAATATTCAGTCGTATGCGACCAACATCGATCTACCCATGAACATGTACATATTAAATGAACTTGCAGACGAATATATCAATACCTTTAACATAATGTTTGACAGGGTTACCCAAGGCGAATATGACGAAATTTTTTCAAGACAGCAGGCTTCATATCTTCCCGCGTTTACGGCATCGGATTTTATTGCGCAATATTGGCCGTATGCCGTTGTTGCACTGCTCGCGGTAGGTGCGCTGTTTACCATCAACCTCATCAGGCAGGCGGCGAGAAAACAGAAGGCAATCGACAATGTAGTAAACAACGACCCCATTTCAAAGCACACAAGCAAACGATATTTTAGGGACAATGCCCCACAAATGATTGAAGGAAGCCATGAAAAATTCGAGATTATTTCTATAGATATCGATTATTTCCGCATGGTCAACAATCTATTTGGTAACGAGAAGGGCAATGAAGTTATCGCGGCGATGGCAAGTGCAATAAGAGACGGGCTGGAGGAAACAGAGTCGCTGTTTTACAGGGCAACAGCAGAACAGTTTATCATACTAAGACGCGCAAACGAGGGTATCACTCCGTTTGTTATGTGCAAAAAACATATAGAACCCGCAGTCAAGGACGTGGTTGGGCAAAGTTATAACCTTAGCCTCTCCGCGGGGGTGTGTGTGATGGACGACAAGAAAATGACGATTGCCACAGCGATAGACTTTGCAAACATCGCGCGGTTGAAGGGCAAGATATATCATAAGATAACCGTGCATACGTTTGACAAAGCTATGAAAAACGAATATGAGACGCGCACAAACATTACGTATAGGATGGAACGCGCACTGAAAGACGAGGAATTTTATCCCGTATTTCAGCCGAAAATCGATCTTGATACCCTGACGATCAACGGAGCGGAGGCTCTCGTGCGTTGGCAACCTAAACTGGGCGATCCAATTTCACCTGGCACATTTATTCCCGTGTTTGAAACCAACGGTTTTATCAAAGAGCTTGACCTGTTTATGTTTCATGCCGTTTGTAAGTTTATGAAGGCGCATTACAGGACAACGCCCCTGCCTGTGATTTCGGTAAATTTATCTACCATTACTATTGTGGAAGAGGATATTCTCGATAAACTTATGGGTATTCTCGATAAACACAAATTTAAACCCTCCGATTTTGAGATAGAGCTCACGGAGAGTGCGCTCGTCGACGCTACAGACACTGTCGCAACAAGGGTTCTTCAGCTAAAGCACGCCGGATTTATCGTTGCACTTGACGATTTCGGTGCAGGCGCAACTACATTAAACAAGCTCAGTTCATTTAGTGTGGACGTGCTCAAACTTGACAAGGACTTCCTTGACCACAACATGGGCAAGGTCGGCGGAACGATTATAGTCGAGAACATTATAAGGATGGCAATAGAACTCGGCATGGCAGTCGTTTGCGAGGGAATAGAGACCATGGAGCAGGCAATGTGGCTGAAATCTCTCGGATGTCACACTGCGCAGGGATATTATTTTGAAAAGCCCGTGGATGAGGAAACATTCCTCGCACTTCTGAACAGCCACAAGGTATACGACTTCGATATCCCACACGACGAGAACTCCGAGTATTATGAAGCATTGTCGGCTGATCAGGATAATGACGAAGAAGATTATATCGCTTATGGTGGGTTAGACGTGGTTGCAGACGAGGACGAAGAAGATGAACTCGAAAACGAGCCGGAAGTAGAACCCGAAAATGAACCTGGAGATGATACGGAAGAGGTAGACGAAAGAGAATTGCGCTTGAAGCGTGTTGCCGAACAGAGGGCAAAGGCCAAGGAGATTACCGAAAAGTTGGCGCGCGAGCGAGAAGAGGAAAGGTTGCTTGCGAAGGCTAAGCTGGCAGAGATACGCAAAAAAGGGACGACCCAGCAAAAAGAGGCGGCTCGAGTAGAGTCTTATAAGAACAGCCCTGCCGCACAGGCGCGGGAGCAAAACAAGGCAAAGGCCGCACAGCTTGAAGCGCAGAAACGCAAGGCCGCAAAGGAGAAGATTCGAAGAAGTCACGAGAAGAGCGAGGAAATTATTCTCCCCGATTTCCTCAATACCGAGAACATGTCCGAGGATGCAAAGAAGAGGGTAGAAGCGCTCGTTGCGGAGATTATCAGAAAACGCTCGTCGAAGAACTAAACATAGACAATTTTGAAAGGGCGGATGATATTCGCCCCTTTTCGCGCTCGTCTAAGACCGTGGGACTCTATTCACACCCTGCTTAAGGCTCTGACTAACGAGTGAAAATGTGCATGACAGCAAAATGTTTTGGAATTTATCCACGGTAAAAGATAAAAAAATAGCAAAATCATAAAAGTATAGAAGGAAAAGAGTGGTTTTTATAGGTTACCTTTTTTCCAAAAGTGCCGTTTTTTCCACCAATGGTTATAAGCAGACAAACCCCTTTAATTTATTTTCGTTTGTATAATAGCCATAATTCTTACCTCTTACAATATAATATGGCGCAAAAAAAGAGCTATCGGACGATTAATCCGTGTAGCTCTCTAATTTTTTTGTTGCCATATTGTTGCCATTACCACTGACAATTTAGATATTCTTTTTTGAGCATAAAAAGAGACATGTTGCGATAAAATACCGCTACATGCCCCTCTAAATAAACTAATTATCGTTCTTTATTTAACCTAATATTGTGGCTTTATCTCGCGAACCTCTTTCTCATCAATATCGCAACTCCCGCCGCACCCATCAATGCGAGACTTATCCACAGCGGGAGATTGGTGTTGTCGCCCGTCTCGGGGGAAGTTGATCTTGTCACCGTCACCGTGGCGGTTGCCGAAACTTGCCCAATGGTGTACGTTATCTGTGCAGAACCCACGGCTTTTGCCGTAACTTTTCCGCCCTCATCAACGCTTGCTACCGCACTGTCAGAACTGCTCCACACACCCTGTCCCACTGCGGTTGACGGATAAACCGTCGCCGTTAAAGTTGTCGTTTGTCCCGCTATTAACGAAAAGTTCGTCCGGTTGAGGGTCACTCC
>CAYJIQ010000153.1:0-5493 GCA_964370275.1 uncultured Christensenellaceae bacterium | reverse complement strand
CATCTCCTTTGCGGTAAACGCAGGAGAACACGCCTGCATTTTAGGTGCAAACGGAGCGGGTAAATCCACCCTCTTTTCAATTATAACCGGACAAAACAAGCCCGACGTAGGCTCTGTTCACATTGCAAGAAACGCAAACCTCGGCTACATGAAACAAAACGTTGAGTTTACCTCAGAGCGTTCGGCTTTTGAAGAGCTTATGCAGATTTTTTCACACCTGACCGCCATGGAAACACAGCTCGAGCGCGCCGAAGCGGCAATGGAGCAAGATCCGAGCGAGCAAAACATTAAAAAGCATCATGAAGTGCACGACAGATTTATAGAGCAAGGCGGAATGACATACAAAGCGAGGGCACGCTCTGCGCTCATCGGTCTGGGCTTTAAAGAAGATGAACTTGATCTACCGCTTAGCGCGATAAGCGGAGGACAGCGCACAAGAGTTCTGCTCGCGGGGCTTCTTCTTGGAGACTACGACATTTTGCTTCTTGACGAACCGACAAACCACCTCGACATTAAGGCGACTATGTGGCTTGAAGAATTTTTGCGCTCATACAAAGGTGCATTTTTTGTAGTATCCCATGACAGATACTTTCTTGACAGGGTAGCAACCGTAACCTACGATATGGAACACGGCACTCTTAAAAGATATACGGGAAATTATTCGCAATACGTCGAAAAAAAGCGGGCACTGCGTGAAGCACAGATGCGCGAATATGAGCAAAAAAACCGCGAAATTGAAAAATTAGAGGGAATTATAAAGCAACAAAAGCAGTGGAACAGAGAAAAAAATCTTGTGACTGCGAGGAGCAAAGGCAAGGCAATCGAGCGAATTCAGGCGAGCATGGTAAAACCGCCCGAAGAGGAGCGCGCAATAGACTTTACCTTCAGACCGTTAGGCGAGTGTGCAAACGACGTACTCATTGCCAAAAACCTCTCAAAAAGCTATCAAAAAAAGCTGTTTGAACAGGTGGACATGCATATAAAAAGCAGTGAAAAGGTGTTTCTCCTCGGCGCAAACGGTTGCGGAAAGACAACACTTTTTAGGATTATAACAAAGAAAGTTGCGGCAGATGAAGGTGAATTTGAAATCGGAAACCGAGTGAAAATCGGCTACTACGACCAAGCTGCCTCTGATATCGAATCGCAAAAGACGATTCTTGACTACCTCATAGACGTTCTTCCCATGTGCGGAACGGGAATTTTGCGCAACGCACTTGCGGCTTTCCTCTTTAAAGGCGACGACGTCTTTAAGCGAGTTAGCGTACTTTCGGGAGGAGAAAAGGCGAGAGTCGCGCTCTGTAGAATGATGCTCGAAGGCGGAAACTTTTTGCTCCTCGACGAACCTACAAACCATCTGGACATAAAGTCAAAAGAGGCACTTGAAAGCGCTCTTGCCGCATATACGGGAACTCTTTTTGTCATATCCCACGACAGGTATTTTATTAACAAACTTGCCGAAAAGATATATTTTCTTGACTCAAACGGCATCACACTTTACCCCGGCGACTATGAATATTACATGGAGCACATGCAAAAAAGCACCCCACCCGAGGAAAAGCCTACAGGCAAAGCACCCGGCGAATATAAGCAAAAAAAGGCTAAACAGAGTGAACTACGCAAGGCAAAGGGCAGAATTTCCAGACTGGAAACACAGATTTCAGACACCGAAGACGAGATTTCGACTCTGCAAAGCGAGCTTGAAGCAAATGCATCCGATTACGAAAAAATTACGATTATTTCAGAGAATATTTTGCAAAAGGAGACTTCACTTGAAGAGCTTCTCGCCGAATGGGAAAAACTTTCATTTTTGCTCGAACAGGAGGAAGTTCAGCCCTAAAAAATGTCTCGTATAGTGAATAATTAACAATAAATGTGAAATACACCATCTGCTGTTTACAAATAAGTTGCTAAATTGCAAAATGTGGTGTAGAATATATTTTGTACATATTTAATTGCAAACAAATGTTTGCGGTTAGGAGGAATTTGCTTGAATATTAATACGTACGTGTCCGGCAGAGAACTAAGGCCGGGAGAACTCAACGGCACAACTGCGGTTGTTGTCGACGTGCTCAGAACGAGCACGGTTATTATAACTGCCATCGAAAGCGGTTGCGATAGGATTGTTCCCGTTGCAAGTGCGGAGGAAGCCGTAAGGACGCTTCGCTCGGTAGAAGGAGACTCTGTGCTCGGAGGAGAGATTGGGATATCCAAAATTCCTGATTTTCACCTGGGAAATTCGCCATCCGAATACATCCAACAGGCAGTAAAAGGCAAAATCCTGCTTTATACTACAACAAACGGAACTAGGGCTATAAGAGCTACATTTAACGCAGCATTTTCATGTGTTGCGAGCCTTCAAAACACGGATGCCATCGCCGACATGCTTGTTCAAAGAGGCGAGGATATCAAAATCATCTGCGCAGGAAACGACGGAGCTATGGCAATCGAAGACTTTTTCGGTGCAGGCGCAATAGTCGAGCGCATTATCGAAAAAAGACCCGACGCAAATCTTGTGGACGATTGCACCCTGCTCACGCTTAAGCTCTACCGCGAGTACAAAGGGAGGCTGCACGAGTTGTTAGAGGGAAGTGCTCACTACGAACATTTGAAAAGCAGCGAATATTCACATGATATCGAGGCATGTTTTAGGGAGAACACTTCAAATATCGTGCCCATCTATAAAGAAGGCGTCATAACTAAATAAGAGGTACAAATGAGCAAAAAATACTACATAACAACACCGATATATTACCCGAGCGATAAGCTTCACATCGGACACACATACTGCACCGTCGCTGCAGACACTATGGCAAGGTTCAAAAGACTGCGCGGATACGACGTTATGTTTTTAACGGGTACGGATGAACACGGACAGAAGATTGAAAAGGTCGCAAAGGAGCACGGCAAAACTCCGATTGAGTATGTAGACACAATCGTTGCGGGCATCCACGAACTTTGGAAGACGATGAACATCTCTCACGACGATTTTATACGCACTACGCAAGATCGCCACAAAAAGACAGTTCAGAAAATCTTTGAAATCTTATATAAAAAGGGCGACATTTATAAGAGCGAATACGAAGGCTGGTATTGTACGCCATGTGAATCCTTCTGGCTCGAAAGGCAGTTAGAGGACGGCAAGTGCCCCGACTGCGCACGCGAAGTTTCAAAATCAAAGGAAGAAAGCTATTTCTTTAAAATGTCTGCCTATGCGGATAGACTTATGGACTATATTGAACAAAATCCCGATTTCATCCAGCCCGTAAGCCGCAAGAACGAGATGGTAAACAACTTCCTCAAGCCGGGACTTGAAGATCTCGCAGTTTCAAGGACGACGCTAAAATGGGGAATCCCCGTAACAGTAGACGAAGGCCACACAGTGTATGGCTGGGTGGATGCGCTTTCAAACTACCTTTCGGCGCTCGGATATTTAAGCGAAAACGACGATAAGTTTAACAAATATTGGCCTGCGGATTTACACCTTGTCGGCAAGGAAATTGTGCGTTTTCACACGATAATCTGGCCGATAATGCTCATGGCGCTCGATTTACCCCTTCCAAAGCAGGTCTACGGACACGGATGGGTTGTGCTGGACGGCGGAAAGATGAGCAAATCTAAGGGGAATGTCGTAGACCCTGTACTCCTTGAAAAGCGCTACGGTTGCGACGCTCTGAGATACTTCCTCATGAGAGAAATGCCGCTTGGGCAAGATGCGCTCTTTTCAAACGAGCTGCTAATAAACAGAATAAACTCAGACCCTGCAAACGACATCGGCAATCTGCTTTCTAGGACGGTTGCGATGATTGACAAATACTTTGAAGGCAACGTTCCCGCCGTCGCAGAAGCAGGCGACGAAGACGAAGCCGTAGTCTCAAAGGCAAGCGCACTTGCAAGTACAGTTGATAAACTCATGAACGAACTGCGTTTTTCCGATGCACTCGCCGAAATTTGGGATTTCATGGGAATGTGCAACAAGTACATCGACCTCACAATGCCCTGGATTCTCGCAAAGGAAGGCAGGACGGACAGGCTGGCAACGGTTATGTACACTTTGGCGGAGTCGCTGAGAATGGTGGCTGTGCTGATAATACCCTTTATGCCCGAAACTTCGAGGAAGATGGCAGAGCAGCTCGGACTTTGCGAGCAACAACTTACTTGGGAGAGCATCGAAACTTACGGCGGAACGCTTTCTGGAACCAAGGTGAACAAGCTTGACGCACTCTTCCCGAGAATCGACGTAAAAAAAGAGCTTGATGAGCTTGAAGCGATGAACAAAGTTCCCGATGTTAAAGCAGAGGAGCAGACAGAGGACGAGGAAAAACTTCCCGAAATTTCCATAGACGACTTCTTTAACGTCGAACTCAGGACGGCGAAGGTTATCGCCGCCGAGGAAGTTAAAAAGAGCAAGAAGCTCTTAAAGCTAACGGTGAAAATCGGTTCTGAGGAGCGCACGATTGTTTCGGGGATAAAAAGCAGCTACTCAGCAGATGACATGGTGGGCAAGACTGTCATAGTCGTCGCAAACCTAAAACCCGCCAAACTTTGCGGAATCGAGTCTCAGGGAATGATTTTAGCGGTAGGCAACGAGGAAATTTCGCTGCTCACTCCCGACAAAGACATCCCCGACGGAATGAGGGTTTCATGACACTGTTTGACACACATACGCATATGAGCGACGAACGATACGAGGGGGACAGGGAGAGCATCATGGCTTCCCTGCCCTCTTTCGGTATAAAATATATTGTAGACTGCGCGACAAACTCGGAAGATATCGAGTTTTGCATGAACCTCGCCAAAGAGTACGACTATGTATATGCGGCACTCGGTGTTCACCCACACCACGCAGACGAGTTTTCCCGGGAAACTATTTATAAACTAAGAGAGTATGCAAAAAACAAAAAGGTTGTCGCAATCGGCGAAATCGGTCTCGATTATCACTACGACACGCACCCGAGAGCCCTTCAAAAACAGGTTTTTGGCGAGCAGTTGGAGCTTGCAACCGAGCTTACTTTGCCCGCAGTGCTCCACAGCAGGGAATCTACGGCAGATATGATAGATGTTCTTAAGGCGCATCCTGGCACATTTGGCGTGATGCACTGTTTTAGCTCGAGCGTCGAAACTTGCAAAATCATCCTAGACATGGGGCTTTACATCGGGCTTGGCGGAACTCTCACCTTTAAAAATTCAAAAAAAGCCGTAGAAGTATGCAAATATGCTCCGATGGACAGAATTTTAGTTGAGACAGACTGCCCCTACCTTTCGCCCGTTCCTATGAGAGGAAAGACGAATTTTCCGCACTACACGCAGTATGTTGTGGAGAAAATTGCCGAAATAAAGGGAATTGATGCGAAGGAAGTCGAAAATATTACACTGGAGAATGCGAAGGAACTTTTTAAAATTGGATAAAAAAATGACGTATGTTTACAGATACCACGACAAAAATTACATTAACCTGACAAACGTCTGCACAAACGACTGTGATTTTTGTATAAG
>CAYJIQ010000152.1:0-5535 GCA_964370275.1 uncultured Christensenellaceae bacterium | reverse complement strand
TTTACAGGGACTGTGTAAATATCGCCCATGTACATCTGAATCGGATCATTTGCCTTTTCTCCGATTTTGTATGCTGTGGTCGGCGCAACGGGCGCTAAAATCACGTCGTAGTTTTTGTATACTTTTGCATATTCATTTACAATGAGTGAGCGTACAGAAAGCGCTTTTTTATAGTAAGCGTCGTAATATCCGGAGCTTAAAACGAAGGAACCGAGCATTATTCTGCGTTTAACTTCGCTTCCAAAGCCGCTGCTTCTGGATTTTTTGTAAAGTTCGTCAATGTCTGCATATTCACTTGCTGTATATCCGTACTTTATGCCATCGAAACGGGACAGGTTTGATGATGCCTCTGCACTTGAGATAACGTAGTATGCGCTAAGCGCGTTGTTTAGTGCGGGCATGGAGACTATGTCTACTTTCATTCCGAGTGACTCAAGCTTCTTTCCTGCGTTCAATACCTGCTCACGAACATCTTTATCTATGCCCTTAGCGATAAATTCCTTGGGAATGGCTACACGCATTCCGTTGACATCAGCGCCGATTGAGTCGGTTAAATTGCTGTATTGGCGTGAAAGTGAAGTTGCGTCTCGCTTGTCATGCCCCATAATTTCGTTTAATACGATTGCCGAATCTTCAACGTTTCTTGTGAGCGTGCCGATTTGGTCAAGGGAGGAGGCAAAGGCGATAAGCCCATATCTTGATACACTTCCGTATGTGGGTTTTACTCCGACAACTCCGCAAAAGCTTGCAGGCTGACGAATAGATCCGCCTGTGTCCGAGCCAAGGGCAAAAGCCGCCTCGTGTGCCGCAACGCAAGCCGCACTTCCTCCGGAACTTCCACCGGGCACTCTTGAAAGGTCAGCAGGATTTCTCGTAATTTTAAAGTGCGAATTTTCGTTTGTCGAACCCATTGCAAATTCGTCCATATTTAGCTTTCCGAGCATTATCGTATCTTCAAGTTGTTCCATTACGTGTGCGTTGTATGGTGGAACAAAGTTGTTTAGCATCTTTGAAGCACAGGTTGTAAGGACATCCTTTGTGCAGATGTTATCTTTTATTGCAGCAGGAATTCCCGCAAGGGGAGAGGAAAACTCGCCAGCGGAATCCATGCTTTTTGCCTTTGCCAAAGCTTGTTCACGGCAAAGTGTTATGTACGCGCCGACTTTTTCCTCGACGTCATCTATTCGCTTAAAGTAAGCTTGTGTCGCCTCCGTAACGGAGATTTCCTTTGACTTAATCGCATTGCTAAGCGATTTTACACTCATTTTTGTTATTTCCATAATAAATCTCCCTTAAAAAGTCTTGGGGACAAACACCATGTCCTCGCTGACTCTCGGTGCGTTTTTAAGAAGTTCCTCCTTCGGGAAGGAGGGCATTTCAACGTCTTCCCTAAGTACGTTGCATACGGGGACGATGTGTGCCGTCGGTGCAAGTCCTTCGGTGTCAATCTGCGCAAGCTCGTTTGCAAAGTTTACAATCTCTGCCATGTTTTTCATCATCTCGGGTTTTTCAGCATCTGAGATGTATAGCTTTGAGAGCATGGCAATCTTGTCTACGTCAAACTTTTGGGATTCCTTTTTAACTTCGACTTTCTCCTCGACAGACTTAAAGAGTTTTAATATCTCAAGCTGATCTTCGCCAACGAAGCTCGGTGCGTCAGTAAGCAGGCAGGCAGCTTCCTTTGTCTTTGGAAATGCGATGACTTCTCTAAGCGACGTCGCACCGACAAGAAGCATGACCAGCCTATCAAGACCAAACGCAAATCCGCCGTGCGGAGGAGTTCCGTAGCTGAACGCTTCGATAAGGAAACCGAATTTTTCAAGTGTCTCTTCTTCGCTAAAGCCCAGAGCCTTAAACATCGTGTTTTGAACTTCGCTGTCGTGAATCCTTATGCTTCCGCTTCCAAGTTCTACACCGTTCATAACAACGTCATATGCCTGTGCACGAACTCTGCCGGGATCTGAGAACAGATATTCAATGTCCTCGGGATATGGCATTGTAAAGGGGTGGTGCGTTGCAATAAACCTGTTTTCTTCCTCTGAGTATTCAAATTCAGGGAAGTCTGTGACAAAAAGAAGTTTATGCTCTTCGCAACGAAGACTCATCATGTCCGCAACGTCGAGTCTTAAACCGCCGAGCGTCCTTCTAACCGTTTTAAGAGTATCCGCACAAAAGAGGATAAAATCTCCGGGAACTGCGCCCATGACTTTAAACAGCTCTTGCATCTCGGCTTCATTCATATACTTTGTCAGTATTGAATAAATCTCGCCATCAGGTCTGTATTGAATCCAAGCCATACCCTTTGCGCCGTAGCCCTGTGCCTTTTCGGTTAAGTTTTCAATTTGTGCACGAGTAAATTCTGTCTGTTTTACGTTTATCGCTCGCACGACACCGCCGCTTTTTACTACGCGATTAAACACCGAAAATGAGCATCTGCCCGCAAGTTCGGTGATGTCTACAATCTTTAGGTCAAACCTTGTGTCGGGCTTATCAGAACCGTATTCGTCCATAGCTTCCTGTCAAGTGATTCTTGGGAAGGGTTCGGTTATGTCCATGTTTACGGCGTGTTTTAATATGTATTTAAACATTCCTTCAAGTTCTTGCAGGATGTCTTCCTGTTCGATAAAGGACATCTCGAGGTCAACTTGCGTAAATTCTGGCTGTCTGTCCGCACGCAAATCCTCATCTCTGAAACAACGGGCAACTTGATAGTATCTATCAAGACCGCTGACCATCAAAATCTGTTTGAAAATCTGAGGAGACTGCGGTAGTGCATAAAAAGTTCCCGGATGAACCCTGCTTGGAACAAGATAATCTCTTGCACCCTCCGGAGTGCTTTTTGTGAGCATCGGGGTTTCGACAGAGGTAAACCCGCGCTCGTCGAGATATTTTTCTGAAAGTTTTTGCACAATGTGTCTGAAGTACAGGTTTTTTTGCATACTTTCTCTGCGCAAATCAAGATAGCGATATTTAAGACGCAAATCGTCCCTAACAGGCGCTCCGTCTTCAACCGCAAAGGGGAGATTACCCGCCTTTGAAAGTACATTAAACTCAGTAGTCATAAGCTCTATCGTGCCTGTTGGAATTTTTGGGTTATATGTCTCTTCGTCACGGAGTTCGATTGTTCCGCTCACTTCGATAACGCTTTCGTTTCGCACACGCTCAGCGAGCTCAAACTCTTTGTGTGAAACATTAGCGGTGTTCACGACAACCTGTAAAATTCCCGTCTTATCTCTTAAATCTATAAAGATAACTCCACCCATATCACGCTTATTTTGCACCCAACCGCAAGCTGTCACATGCTTTTTCATATAGCTCTCGTTAAACTTACCGCAGTATTCGCTTCTTTTCACAACTGTCCTCCTAATAAAATAAAAACCCAATCATCCCAAAAGGGACGAAAGGATTACCTTCCGTGGTACCACCCACATTAACATAATAAATATGCTCACTCGTGTCGCTGTAACGTGCAACTCACGGCAACCTTTACTCTGAATATTTCAAGGTTACGACTCCGGGATGTTCTTCCTGATACACTTCACGTCGGCTTTTCAGCAACCGCCGACTCTCTAAAGCTACGTGCACAGTACTCTTCCCTTCGCAGTCTTTCCACGGATATTATAACCATCTTTTTGCATTCAGTCAAGTTTTTTTGAGCTTTTGTCGCAATATTTTAAAAAAAAGCAAAATCTATTATATGTTGACAAAATATGTATCTAAGTGTAATATATCTATTAGATATATTAAGGAGCTCTTCTAATGGAATTTGTGATATTGGGTTTGTTGCACATGAAGGATATGACGGCTTATGAAATAGGTGCGTTTATCAATAAAAATTTTATACTTATTTGCTCGGGCAGTGCGGGAAGCATTCAAATCGGGCTAAAAAAACTACTTAGTCTTGGCTGTATAACTATGAAAGAATTTGTCGAAAACAGCGTTAATAAAAAGGTCTACTCCTTGGCAGAGGAGGGCAAAGTCAAGTTTGACGAATGGGTGAAAAACCCAATGAAAAAGCAGAAGGCAAAGAACATGGAACTTGCTAAGTTGTTCTTTATGGGCCTCGCGCCAAAACAGAAGCGATTTGATGCTATAGAGGAGTATATTGCAAGTCTGCACGACGAGATAAGTGTGATTGAATCGATAAAAGAAGCCATTTGCCAGAATATTTTGCTGCTTGAACAGAAGCAAGAAAATGCCCTAACAAGATATCAAATATATACTCTTGAGCACGGAATAGATCTTGCTAAATTTGAAATCGAATGGTACAGCAACTTATTAAAGGAGATTAAAATTGAAGATTTTAGTTCTGAACGGTAGTCCTAAGGGAAAAAATAGTGTGACACTCCAGACTGCAAGGTACATTGAAAAACGATTTCCCGAGCACACGTACGAATATCTTAACATTGCTAAATATATAAAAAAGTTTGAAAAGAGCTTTGATCCCGCAAAACAGGCACTCGAAAATGCGGATTTGTTGCTGTTTGTATATCCGGTATATACATTTTTAGTTCCATTTCAGGTGGTTCGGTTTATTGAGCTTATCAAGGAAAATGAAGTTAAGATCGAAGGGAAATATGCGACACAAATTTCAACATCAAAGCATTTCTACGACATAACAGCATATAAGTTTTTAGAGGAAAACTTTTTTGATATGGGGCTTAAGTCTATTGAAGGGCTTTGTGCGGACATGGAAGATTTGCTCGAAGAAAAAGGCAGAATGCAAGCGGACTGTTTTTTTGAAAAGGCGATGTTTGATGTAAAAAATTCAATTTATAAGACGAGAAAAACCGCAAAAAAAATTCCTAAAAGTGAAGTTTATGAGCCCGGAATACAAAATAGTGAGAAGAAAAATAAGGACGTAGTGATTGTCACGAATGTAGCGCCGGACGATAAGAATCTAAAGAATATGATTGCTGATTTTAAAAATGCGTGCCCTTATCACGTTAGAGAAATTAACATTCGAGAATATAACTTCAGTGGTGGTTGCCTTGGGTGTTTTGAGTGCGCAATATCGGAAAAATGCGTATATAAAGACGGTTTTGATGTTTTTTTAAGAGAGAAAATTCAAAACGCAGATGTGTTTATCAACGCATTTTCCATAGAAAACCACTACACTCATTCAAGTTTTAAATGCTACGACGACAGACAGTTTTGCAACGGTCACAGAACGGTGACAACGGGCAAAATGATCGGTTATATTATAAGCGGAGACTACGTAGGCGAGGAGAATTTGAGAACGGTAGTAGAGGCACGTGCCAGCGTTTCGGGTATGTATTTTTGTGGAGTTGCGACGGACGAAGGGGACACGAAGCAGTCGATTATAAACCTTGCAAAAACCGTGGACTTTGCGCTAGAGCACAACATGTCCGCTCCCATGAATTTTTACGGCGTAGGAGGCTCTAAGATTTTTAGAGATCTGGTATATCTAATGAAAGGAATTATGCAAGCAGATCATAAGTTTTATAAATTACACGGGCAGTATGACTTTCCGCAAAACAAAGTGGGTTTTCGCATGAAGATGAAGCTGGTAGG
>CAYJIQ010000151.1:0-5549 GCA_964370275.1 uncultured Christensenellaceae bacterium | reverse complement strand
CCTCTGGACATGGTGGCAGTGTATATCTGTAAGCTATTTTATTTCAATACAGTATCCTTTGTTTCTGATGTTTGTGATGTAGAACAATCCTTCATTTTCAAGTTTTTTTCTCAATCTGGAGAGCTGTGTCCACAGCAAACTGCTGTTGTAACCTTCCTGCATTCCGGACCAACACTTTGCATAGAGCTCCTCCGCTGTAATGGGGCTTGTTTGATGTTGTGAAAGAACGTAAAGCAGGTTAAACTCCTTAGGCGTGAGCAACAGGTCCTCGCCTCGGTATGTAGCCGTCAGTTTTTCAATATCTAAAAGAATTTCACCGACGCTTACTATGTTTGTTTTGTCAAATCTTCTAAGCAAACTTTTTACCACCGCAAGCAATTCGTCAAAATCATACGGCTTTACCATGTAGTAGTCTCCGCCGCCTTCCAGACCCATTACTTTTTCGTGCGTTTGAGTTTTCCCTGTTAAAAACAATATCGGGATGTCCATCACAGACTTCACTTCTTTGCATAAATCAAAGCCGCTTCCGTCGGGCAGCATTACGTCGAGCACTATAAGGTCAATATTTTGGTTTTCAATCGTCTCACGAGCTTTTTTCATCGTGCTTGCCGTGTACACAAAAAATCCCCCTCTTGTAAGCTTGCGCTCGTTGTACTGCAACAAATGAGGTTCGTCTTCTACTACCAAAATAGTTTTTTTAGTGTTTACCATTAGTGATTATTCTCCATTTTCCGGGCCTTTAATCGGCAATTTTATTGTAATTTTAGTGCCAACTTGCTCTTGTGATTCTATATCAAATGTCCCTCCATGGGACATGATTATCTGGTTGCAAACATAGATGCCGATGCCTCCTCGATATCCGTGAGGCCCACCGTCAACATAGGAATTTTTCAGCTTTGCAAGTGTGTCCTTTGAGATGCCCGCACCATCATCGCTAACACTTATGCATTCCGCCGTGCCTTCTTGCCACAAGCTTATTGTGATAGTAGAAAGCTCTGCATGGCGACACGCATTTGAAATAAGATTTAGCAATACCTGTCGCATCCTCTTTTCGTCTGCCATCACCGCCCCACATTCTTCTTCAAAGGACAAAACAAGCTTGTTTGCACTTTTTTCGATTTGTATTTTGTACAGCTCTACAATATCTTTAATCAGTGTTTTTAGGTCTACCCGCTGCAACACAAGTCCCATTCTTCCCGTTTCAAGTGCAGTTGTGTCGAGTAAATCAAACACCGTTTCGTTCACTTTTTTCACAGTCTCTTTTATCAATCGTTGATTGCGCAAAATTTCATCCTTGTTGCTCTTCGTTTCTTCCTCTATTATGTCTACCGTGTCTGAAACAGCTCCCATTATTATCGCCAAAGGCGTTTTTATTTCGTGCGCGACAATCCCAATAAAATGGGACTTCATTTCCAAAAAACGTTCAAGTTCAAGTGCCCTGATTCTCGTCTTTTCTTCTTCATATCTGCTTTTCTCGAGTGCTTTAGCATCCAGACAGAAAATTGCAATAGCCTCAAAAAGTGCAAAAATTAAAATTCCCGTCTCCAACAGTGTATATCTCGCAATAAAGACGTTGATAAAAAACAAACCATCGTTTACAATACAAATAAACATGATAAACATAGCTATCATCACAATGCTTTGTTCAAACGTTATCGTATGTCTCATTTTTTTGAAAAACAGTTTAACGACCATACACACCGTTACATAAGTGCACAACATAATAAACAAAATTGTTGAGATAGGCACAAAGTATGACATGGTAATCGTATCTATAAAACAAAACAGTAACGCCATCCCCAAAAACAAATAACCTGCCACCTGCATCACTTTCACATGTACTATTTTACTCATGTGCAAACATATAATTTTAGCGATAAAAAATGCAGTAATTGCCATTGTAATGTATTCAAGCTTTATCGCAAAGACCCAGGGGAGCTCGGGGAAAATGTCGTATAAAAACTTACTTCCCACCAAACCAAGCCGGATAAACCATGTGAAATTAAGTGCAGAGAAGTACAGGTTTAATCGGTATTTTTTTGTGATGATAGCCAGCACCAAGTACACCAAAAACAGCGATAAAAAAATTCCTGCCGTCATTGCCTCGATTATTAGATGAAAATTCATATACCATGTAATAAAATCGGGAGTGCCGAGATATATGTAACTGTAGCTGGTTCCCTCTCGGTGAACAAAGTTACCCCCTTGAATGATAAACTCAAGTTTTTCATCCTCTGCCTTGGCCTGTGCCGTCAACCGCTTATACCCGGGAACAAAACCTTCTGCCGTTGGAGAGACTGTTCCCGAGCTCGCATAATATTCGCCGTTTATATATATCTTTCTCGCAAAATCGCCCCATCCGGTGTACATCATGTATATGCTGTCATCCGGCGTTAGAACTGTAAGTCGTGCAGTTCTTGCTGTGTTGTAGTCAATGGGATTGCCATATAGGGCGTGCTCTTGCATTTCTTCAAATTGGCTCGGGCTTAGTATTTCACCCTCAATATGTTCAACATTTCCCTCAAGAAGGACAAGCCCGTCTGCAAAATCTATATTGCGCAAATCCCAGACTCCGTTTTGTGAGTATACAATTGTCGTATTGGCTTTTTGCTCTTTGTACACAGTTTGAGCATATAAAAGTATCGCCAAAAAAACGCTCGCAACTATTAGCACTGTATATACAGCAAATTGTTTTGATTTCATGTGCCGAACTCCTTTTATAGCCAAACTTTAACTTGCTCGGGTTAATTAAAGTGTTTTTTCAAAGCATCCCCTCGCACTAACACGGCTTTATATTATATCGCGATGCTTTTGCCCCAAAGCTTTAACAAAAGCAAATAAATTCACTTAGTCTGTTTTCGTGACATCTCGCAACTCATGGGCGAGTTTTGTAACATCGTAGTCCGGTGTAAACATGGGCTTTGAGATATAATATCCCTGCAAATAGTCAACTCCCGCTTCCACAAGCCACCTTAGTTGGGCCGAAGTTTCAACGCCCTCTGCAAGTACGCCGATGCAGTGAGTTTTGCAATGACTTATCGTCTTTGAGACTATAGACTGTCTGTGCGGGTCATTTTCGACACCGTCGATGATAGACCTGTCTATTTTCACGATGTCGGGGTTGATTTTTATAAGGTTAATATCGCTGTTGTATCCCGAACCGTAGTCGTCAAGCGCAATCCCAGCGCCCCACTGTTTGGCAATGTGAAGCTTCTTAAACAATATATTGTCTACATGCCTGTCCGTTTCAATTATTTCAACTACCATGTTGTTAAGGTGCTCTGAATACATGTCCGCGAAAACGGTGTACTCGGAATCTCTGAGCATCTCGTTGGGCACAGAATTGATGAATATTTTTGCAGTGCCGAAGAGCTCCTTGTGCTTAACATATGTGGACATAGCCTTAAAAAATGTAACTCGTTCGACCTTCCAAAGTTGCGACTGAGATGCCGCTATTTTTAGGAGTTTGTCAGGCGTGTTTAACAGCTTGCTCTGCGGTCTCATGAGTGCTTCATACGCATAAACGCTACAATCTTCTACTCTGATAATCGGCTGGAGTGCATAATCGATAAACTGATTGTCAAGAACTCTGTTTAGCTCCTCTTTGCCGCTTAGCATATAAGATTCTTCGTCATATACCTTTTTGTTAAATATTCTAAGCTCGCCTTTGACGGTATTTTTGCCCTCATACATTGCAAAATCCGCATATTTCATGAGCGTGTCGATATCGTCGGCATCGTCTTTGTACCAGGCAAGCCCCGCCGAAATTCTCACTTTTAAATCCGTTCTGTTGGGCATGTCAATGTGCATCTTGTCCAGATGAACATACATCTGTGCTATGTTGTCAAGAATGTCTTGCTTGCTTTCAAAATTATGGAAAAAAGCATAAAATTCGTCGCCCGACATCCTTGCTACGAGTACATTTTGAGAAAAAACTTCGCTCATTACACTTGCCGCTTTTTTGATATACAAATCTCCCGACTCGTGGCCGAAGGTATCGTTTACGTATTTAAGGTTGTCAAGATCGAGCATGACAAAGGCGCCATGGCCTTCTATCCCCTTGTCAAAAAGACCCTGTGCAATACGCCTAAACGCAGCGCGATTGTAGATGCCCGTTAGCATGTCGTAGTTGAGTTCAAAGCTGATTTGTCTGCGCTCTGCAACATCTTTTGTAACGTCTTCTATGACGCCGAGTTTTGAGCCTGAAAGAGACATTTCCGTGATTTTGAACCAAAGTTCGGGAACCTGCCTTGCAAGGAAGGTGTTTTGCAGTTCCTCGTGGGGATGTGTTTTAAGCTCGCTCAGTGTGCTCAGGAATGCGTTTTTATCGACACTGCTTGCTCCCTCCGGGATAAACGAAAACATTGTGCCCATTGAAGTTGAAATCGCAACTACATCACCTTTGTCGCTGTATTCATATGTTGCAACGCCCATATTAAGCGTGTGAAGTATCTTGTCCGTCTTTGTCGCGGAGTCTGAAATCCTCACCGAAAGGTCTTCGATCTCGCTGGCGAGGTCGTCTATTTCAAGCATTCCCGTGCGCATAAGCGAAACGTTTTTTTGATGTCCGCCCTGTCTGATGTTTGCGCTGAGTATGATTATGGGTTTTGAAAACCGTTTTCCGATAAATATGGCAAAGATAATTGCCACAACAAAGGATGCCAGCAGTTCTATGAGAATCATACCATTGGCTCTGTTTGCAAAGTTCATAATCGAACCTAAGTCCGTCATGCCCATAACATAGTATCTTTCGTCTTCAAAAGGCGAATTTGACGGATAAACTTTAAGCTCGCCGTAGTGTGAGGCGACCTCTCCGATAGACGTGTCCGTAACGTATGTATTAAATTTATCGTTTACAAGAGAAATCATAATCGGTTCGTCCACCGTCATGATGCTGCGCTGAATTGTTCCGAGAGAAATCCTAGCAATCATCTCTCCGTCTACAAGTTGAGTAATCGCATATCCGTAAGATCCCGCATCTGAAAAGTCGTCGAAGGGCAAAATTTTAGACAAGTAATCTTGTGAAACCGACGTTCCGACAACACCGATAATATACCCGTCAGAGGTGACCATGGGAAGAGAGTAGGTGATCATTCTATCTGCTTCGTTTTCGAGAGAATGCGTTACATGCCAATATCCCCTGTATCTATCGTCGTCGGTAAGAGATACCATAGAGATGGGGTTTGAGATGATTTTCATGTCCTCTGCATCAAGCTGTATGGAATAGCTCCATGAGTGAGGAAGAGGAATTTGGTACTCCGTCGACACCTCAGAAGGGCCTCTTACTAGGTTAAAGTCCTGCATGGAAATAACGTCTACGTTGGAATTGAAGCTTTCAAGATACACACAGGGGTAGCTGCCCATTTGGGTTGGAGTGCTCAAAATGACAAACCCGCCCGTGGACAAAGACGAGGAAATCATCTCAGAGATGACAGGGGTGGCATTCGTCAAGAACTCAAGTTCATCTCCCGAAGGCGTAGCTTCGTAAATTTCGACAATATCGTCCTTAAACTGGGTGATATTTGACCATCTGTTGCTCCTCTCGCTAG
>CAYJIQ010000150.1:0-5599 GCA_964370275.1 uncultured Christensenellaceae bacterium | reverse complement strand
TATGGTTCAAAGCGAAGATCTTCTTCACTACGAACTTACAAACGCAATTATCGATGCTTTTCCGGTATGTCTTACAATTTGGAATAAAAAACACGAAAATGTCATGCGCAACAAAACTGCACTTGAATTGTTTGACTTCAAATCCGACGATGAAATGTCAAAATACATCAATATGATCTCTCCTCCCATTCAACCAAACGGAATACCCAGCAAGCTGTTTTTTAAACAACAGCTTGAAAAAGCCTTTACATACGGCCAGATTAAATTCAACTGGCTCTTTACAAAACTCAACGGCGAAGAGATTCCCTGCGAAATTACCGGCACAAAGCTTAAACTTAATACCAAAGACCAAGAAAGCGAGCTTGTGGCGATGTTTGCAACCGACCTGCGACCCCAGCTTGCAGGCTCTCAATCCTCAAATTATGCTGAGGAATATTTTTACAATCAGATTTCCGACAAGATGCTTTTTGATACTATAGCAGAGTTTAGTGATGAACTGTTTTTTGTACTTGATATGCGCACGTCCATGCTGCAGTTTCACGGTGGCATTGCCGAGAAAGCGGGAATTTCGGGCA
The DNA here is from genome assembly GCA_964370275.1 of uncultured Christensenellaceae bacterium. Classification (GTDB taxonomy): domain Bacteria; phylum Bacillota; class Clostridia; order Christensenellales; family Christensenellaceae; genus CAYJIQ01. Next base: position 5,024 of record CAYJIQ010000150.1, on the reverse strand, counting down.
GACACTATAGCTTCCCAGACGCAATCGTACAGAACGACAGAGTATATTCAGACGACCTTCCTCTTTTTTATGAGCTTATGAACAACATCGACAGCGAAATAGAGTCTTCGATAGATTTTAGAATTTGCTTTAGAAAAGGCGACTATAAATATCATAGAATCACATACAAAATCAGACGAGATGCAAATAACAAACCCACTCTCGTTGTCGGCAAAGCTACGGACATCAACGAACAAAAATTTCTTGAGATCCAAGCCAAAACCGACCTTCTTACCGGCTGCTTAAATAAGATAAGCACTGAAAGTGAAATTAAGCAGCTGATCAAAAAAAGCGACGAAAATGCTAAACACGCATTTTTCATTGTAGACATAGACAACTTTAAAAACGTAAACGATTCTCTCGGACACCACTTCGGAGACATCGTGCTAACAGAGGTTGCCTCAAAGTTGCACGGGTGTTTCAGAACCCTCGACATCGTCGGACGCATTGGCGGAGACGAGTTTATTGTCTTTGCAAAGGGAATGGAGGACCTTCCCACTATCATGGAAAAAGCAGAAAAAGTAGCATTTGGATTTAGAAACACATATTCAGGCGAAAAAAGCGAATATAAAATCTCGGGCAGCATTGGAATTTCAAGATATCCACTCGACGGCACTACTTACGAAGACCTATATAAGGCTGCGGACAAGGCACTTTATCAATCAAAAAAACGCGGCAAGGATTGCTACACTTTCTACAGCAAAGAGCTTGTAGACGGAACAATGAAGAACCGAACATTGCTTGAAAACGCAAACAGAGCAGCTAACGATTACGCCGACTCCGGCTTGATTGCCAGCATTTTCACATTAATGTACGAAACCAAGGATATATCCTCTTCTATGAACATTGCACTTAAACTTCTCGGAAGAAGATATAAAGTTGACCGATCATACATCTTCGAGACACTGGACGGAGGCAAGACATACGCTAATACATTTGAGTGGTGTGCCGACGGAATTAATCCCGAGATAGACAATTTATCGGCAATTCCGGCAGAAATGCTGGCGGACTTTTTCAACGATGCGTCGGACGACGGCATCATATTCAGCAATGATTTAACCGTTCTCACGGCAGACGGCTCGTTTGAGTTAATGAACAATCAAGGCATTTTATCCTTCCTTCACTCACAAGCACGGCGCGACGGAATGGTTCAATTTTTCCTAGGGTTTGACGACTGCACTACTCACAGAATGTGGACTGAAAATGAAATAAACACGATTTTGCTCCTGTCAAAAATTCTTTCAACTTTCCTTCTCTTTCAGGATAACCACGGTGAGAAGTAATATTTGAGGTAAGCTATGCAGAGAACTTCACATAGATACGAAAAAGATTCAACACTTTTATTATTTTTGCAACAACACCCACAGCCGACAGGTAAGATTTGCCTTGTCCGTGTCTTTTCGTCTCACATGACAGCGAAGGAGTTTTCTAACATCTCCTCGCTCATTAGAACTATGCTTCCTTTTGCACGTATAATCTGTGCGAGCTCCTGCGAAGGCATTGTTATCAACGGTGAACATATCGATAATGCGACCATGGTAATGCTCGACTTTTACAGCAATCTCGAGCTTGTTATTGAGAGTTTTTCTTGGGATAATCTTCCTCCAAGCGAGCTAGCTATGCAACTGCACAGCTCATTTAAAGACGTATACAACATTCAAGACTGCGTAATTCATATCTTGTTTTCTGGCAAATTCTATGAAACGAGCGAGTTTTTAGACGAAATCAACTTGCTTTCGCCCATGCTAAAGCTAGCAGGCGGATTGATAGGCACCTCAGATCCCGAAGCAAAAGCAAGCTTAATGCTTGACGGAGCATTCGTCGACAATGGCATCGTAGCCTTTGTCACAACCGGCGAGAAACAGAGCAGCTTTACTCGGTGCAACACCTCTCACGACCCGATTAGCGAGACTTTTGAAATTACCAAAACCACCGGAGAATATATCGATGAGATAGAAAATACGAATGCGCTCGACTTCATTTTTGACTATTTAAACATAAAGCAAGACCCGGACACCGATCCTATAAAATGGCAAGAATCTGTCGACAGAGAAGTGCTTGTTTACTTCCCGCTCCTGCTCGAAGGAATGGGTAACAACGGAATGTTTACGAGATATGATGCCCGGGAGAATAAGCTTGCGCTATATCATTCACATTTGAAGCCAAATACAAAATTTAAAATTGGCTACCTGACCCCTGCCAAGACGATAAAGGAGGGGTATAAGCTTTGCGAGGATGTCCTTAACATTCCCACCGAAACTGTGTTTTCATATACATGTTATTTTAGGAAAATTTTTCTTGAAAACTGTTCTAAATGGGAGATGTCGCCCTTTTCTAAGTATGATATGTGTGCAATTTTTGTAATGGGGGAAATTTCATATTCTAATGACAAAAATTATTTTCACAACGGTGCTTTTGTTTTAACAGGCATCGCCGAACATCGAAAATACATAATCCCCGACGCGAAACTTCTTGAACTTTCAGACAAAGTCGAAGACGATCTAACATTTCTCGACATTCAAAGTGAAACCTCTCACGAAGCGACTCATACTTTAATAGAACAGTTAAGCGAACACGAGATGCGCTATTCCTCAGGCGATGCACACATAGACAGTGCACTTATGCTCCCAAACGTTTTCCGCTACGAAGAGGACAAGTTAAAGCATCTGTACAATAAACTATGTCTTATTGAAGTGCAGACAGCAGACGCCAACATCGCCTTTGCCGGACAGGAAAAGTACAACGATTCTATCAAAAAAACTATGCATCTTGTGCGCTCTAGGCTAGATTCAAACGAACTGACAAAAGAACTCCCCATTTATACACTAAACTACAAAACTTTTTTCCTTGCAACATCAAACAGTCTGAGCGAGGGCAAATTCAAGAACTTCTGCAGATCTTTGTATGATGCATTTGAATACGTAACTCCGAACACGGGACTTACAATTGTCGCGCGGTTTGTCGTGGTTCTCAACCAGGAAAACATGCTTGACTTCGGTATGAACATGTTATTTGCGCACAAGGATTTGCAGGAAAACTATATTGTATGTGACAGAGATGTTCTTGACGATACCACAGCGGTGGAGGAAATAAAATGCATAGACATGATAAGCAGAGCAATCGAATCTGACAGCGTAATTCCATACTATCAGGGAATTTATAATAACGAAACTATGCGCATAGACAAATACGAAGCACTCATGCGCATCGTGGACACGGACGGTACTGTTCATACGCCCTTTTACTTTATGGATACTGCAAAAAAATATAAATTTTATAAACGAATAAGCAGAATGATGATTACAAAGGTTCTTAATGATTTTAGGGACAAAGATCAGTCGGTTACAATCAACATTTCTCTATACGATGTTATCTCCTCTTCGTTTAGAAGGTGGTTTTACGCAAGTTTGCGTAAATATCCGCATCCTGAAAACGTCATTATAGAGTTCGTTGAGACGGAGGAGATAAACACCCTTGATGTACTCCATGAATTTATCGAGATTGTGCGCTCTATCGGTGTCAAAATTGCAATAGATGACTTTGGTTCGGGCTATTCAACTTTCTCAACCGTTGTCGCGCTAAAGCCCGACTTCATTAAGATAGACGGTTCTATAGTAAAAAACATTGAACATAGCGACCAAAGTGCTATAATTTTAGATACCATTTGCTATCTCGCAAGCCGTATGGGAACACAAACTGTAGCGGAATTTGTCGAGACTCAGGGTATTCAGGATATTGTCAAACGTCGGGGAATTACACACTCGCAAGGTTACTTTTTCTCTAAGCCTTCGCCTCTGGGCCCAACTAAATAGCACCCAGCGCATTGAGTGCCAAAAAAATCCCCGTAACCATTCCCGCTCCAAGAATCACCCCAAAGATTATTCTAAAGGTGCTTCTTTTTCTGTACGGATTAACTTCTCCGCATTCAGTACAAAACTCTTCTTTTTTATCAATATTTTTACCGCATTTTACACAAAACATCGTTTCTCCTTATGGTATAACACCCACATAAGCTGTATAGCGTCACGTAAAACAAACCTATTACACTCCGGTACTAAACTACATCGGTTTAGGTGAAAACTCCCAGTGCAACAAGTGCAACAAATATCCCTGTTGCTGCCAGCGCACTAAGCACAAAAGCAACAATAAACCTGCGTTTATCGAGTTTTTTCTCTATTTCAATTTCACCGCAAGAGGGACAATAGTCATCTCCTCTATCCATGTTTTTTCCGCATTTATAGCAATACATATTATTCCACCTTATCAAGTTGACTTGCGTAAATTATACTTTTTTTTAGATATTTTGTCAATAATTCAACCAATAGTTAAAAATTCCAATCTTTAAACCAAACTTGTTTATATATACACATCAAATTTTAAAAAGGTCGGTGCAAATTATAAAAAAGAGCAACTCCCGCTAAGAAGTCGCTCTTGTAATTTTGGCTTATACCGAAATTATTTTTTTGTCCTCGCCTGAAAGGTCTGTTTTTAGCCTCTTTGCTCTTCTGTATTCAAAGAACTTTGGTGCAACCTGCGGGAACATTGCGTAGGAGAGCACGTCCTCTTCGCTCTCAGCCATGTCTGAAATCTTAACCCTTGTCTCGTCCATCTCAGGCTGAATTTCGTCAGCAGGTCTGCCTGTTATTAGCTGAGCATCGCCTATGCACTTTTTGCGCACATCTTCGTCGACGGGAGCCGGAAGTCTGCCGTATTCACCACGAAGAAGCCCCTTAGATTCCTTCGTAACCATTTTATATCTTTCGCCCGCAAGCACGTTCATAACAGCCTGTGTTCCGACGATTTGACTTGTCGGAGTTACTAGTGGCGGATATCCAAACTCTTCACGAACTCTCGGTATTTCCTCTAGGCAAGCTTGGAATTTATCCATAGCATTTGCATTTTTAAGCTGGCTTATGAGGTTTGAAAGCATACCGCCCGGAACTTGATACAGAAGCGCGTTGATATCAACACCCAAAACTTTAACG
>CAYJIQ010000149.1:0-5612 GCA_964370275.1 uncultured Christensenellaceae bacterium | reverse complement strand
ACAAACGCAGTGAGTGCCAAAACGATATGAAATTGCCACATAAACGCTATCATCACTCCACTTACCAGCGCAGCTATGATGACGGGAGAAATTGTATGTGCGTAAAACACCTCGATTAGTTCGATGTCTGCCGTGATGATGGAGATTAAATTTCCTCTGTTTTTTCCCTCGAGTTTTGCTGGGCACAGCCTTCTTAGTGCGGTAAAAACCTTGTCCCTTATCATCGCGAGCAGTTTAAATGCTATATAGTGATTTCGCTGTTGTTCAACATATGCAAACACACCGCGCATCACACCACATGCGATCATCACGCTAAAAATCAGCGGGACGGAAACATCAATTACTCCAAGCGCACCCAAAAGCGCCACTCCGCCCAAGATAGGAATTGATATTGCGCAAAGCTGCCCGAAAGTACCTGCCAGAACTGCCACCGACATCCATCCGATAAGCGGCTTTACCAATGAGAGCATTCTGCCTATTATCTTCATGCGTAATTCCTCCCATATTCCTCGAGCGAACGTTGCTTTTCGTATAGTTCGCTGTAAAAATCGCCCTCTTTCATAAGTTCTTCGTGCGTGCCTATTGCGCTTATCTTTCCGTCCTTTAAAAGTACAATCTGTTGTGCACGCTTAACATTAGCCAGCCGATGGGAAATTATAAACACAATACTGTGTTGCGCAAGTTCGCGTATTACTTCCATAATTGCATTTTCACTTTCCGCATCTATGTTGGAAGTTACTTCATCAAACACGTATATCAGCGATTTTCTAAGCAGTGCCCGAGCTATGCAAAGCCTGCCTCGCTGTCCACCGGAAAAGTTGCTTCCTCCCGAGTTTAGCATGGTATCAAGCCCCTTTTCGTTTTGCAAAAAATCCCAAAGTTTAACAGACTTGAGTGCGGTTATGAGCTGTTCGTCCGTCGCACTTTTCGCGGCGATAAGCAAATTTTCCCGAACAGTGCCCGTAAATACATAAGATTTATCAGAGACTGCCGTTAAAATTTCGTATAGCTTGTTTTGCTCAATATCCCGCAGTTCGTCACCTTCAATTAAAACGCTTCCAAAATAATTTACATTGTCCTTGCACATTATCCCCGCGAGTGTACTCTTTCCGCATCCCGAAACGCCAACAAGCGCCGTCATCCCAACTTTTGCCGTAAAACAGGCATCTTTTAGTACCTCTTTTTGTCCATACGCATAGCCAACATCTTTAAACTCTACACACCTTATTTCGCTTTTAGGAGAGTTATGCCCGTGCTCCGGTTCTTTTGTGTCTAGTATGCCAAACATCTTGTCGGCCGCCGCCATGCCGTTCATTGCGATGTGAAAGAAGCTCCCGAGCATTCTCATGGGCAGGAAAAACTCAGACGCGAGCAGCATTATCGCCACCGCACCAAAGAGCGTCATGCTTCCACCCGTCACTGCCGCAATCGCCATTATCGCGCCCAAGGCCGTTCCGCCATATGCCACGGTATCCATAACAATTATCGAATTTAGTTGCATGGTGAGCACTTTCATGGTTATCCGCCTAAAATGCTCTGCACTCTTGTTCATCTCTTCGTGATAATGCTTGTCCGCTTCGTAGATTTTAAGCGTCGTCATGCCCTGCACATTTTCGAGGAAGTTGTCTCCGAGTTTTGCGTAGAGCCCCCAATATTTTGACAATAGCTTTTTTGCGATTTTTTGAATGATAATAATGGAAACAGGAATTAACGGCACGCAGATAAACAGCACCAATGCTGCCGTAAAGCTAATTGGTGCCAAAATCATAAACAACGTTATCGGCGCAATCATGCAATAAAAAAACTGCGGTAAATAGCTGCCAAAATACGTCTCCAACTGATCCACGCCCTCAGTTGAAATTTGAATTAACTCGGCAGTAGAGGTTTCTTCCCTGTAGCCTTCGCCGAGTTTTAACGTTTTATCGTATATCTGCTTGCGCAGTTTAAGCTTTATCTTTGAAGAAGCCTTGTGAGAATACTTTGAAGACATGCGCTTTAGTATCACCCTGCCCACTATCACCACCGCAAGCACTCCCAATGTAATCAATATATCCGATGTTTCAAACCTGCCCTCATACATCTCCGCCAGCTGAAATGCCAACCTAAATATAAAAGCCACATTTAGCATCATGGCAAGCCAATTGCAGATGACCACTGCAAACACGGGCTTTGTGTCTCCCATCTTAATAAGTCGCTTATTTATCATATTTTCCCCCGACTACGCTTCTAAGACTTTTCTTTCCTCTTCGACGCTAAGTGTTTTTATTTTAAATGTAAAGAGCAACATGTGAAAGAGCCACACGACTACCAATATTAAGAGCACCCAATAGGAAACTCCCGCAAAATACATAGTGACACAGCCGATGCCAATGAGCACAGTTATCATTATCATAACCTTAATTTTTACTTTTTTAGTCATCTTGCGCGTCACCATAAACGCGTGTAGATTCTTTTTGTAAAGCGACGAACTTTTAAACCACCTATCCAGCTTCTCGCTACTTTTGCTGTAGCAAAATGCAGTGAACAGCAAAAACGGAAAATACGGCAAAATCGGCAATACGACACCAACCACGCCAATTCCCAGCGATATGCTTCCCAATATAATATAAACAATTTTCTTCGTTTTGCTCACAGACAACCCTCCCGATTTCGTTAGAATACACTAACTATATTCATAATACACACCACCGAGAGTAAAGTCAATATTATTATTAGCTCACCGATAAGTCTCCGGATTCTCCCAAAATCAGTTTAAAGTGAACATCCACTTGCAACAGCACGAATCGTCTGTGATGTCGGGATAGCAACTTACACATTTACATGTAATTCTACTGTCTATCACCTTTGCAAATTCGGTGTACTCGATAATTCCCACGCTCTTACATGGGTGAAAAACCATTCCTTTTTGCTCCCTCGCCCTTTGCACTCTGCAACTGATTGCAATATACGTCAACGTGTTGCCTTCTATTACTGTCTTATCTTCGTTTATATTTGCATAAAACCTCAATGAAAGCGCCTTTTTTAGCCCTTCTAATCCTGCATTTTCGGGCAGACCCAAGAATTTTTTGATTCGTTTTGCTTCGATGACTGTAAACCTGCTCCACGCTTGTTCGTCGTGAAACATCGCCTCATCCATGCCAAACTTGCCCTCTACCGATTGAAACCAAACCCCATCCATCGCCAGCCAATTAACCGAGTATATTTCAATAAGCTCTATAAGTTGTTCCTTCGTATATTCGTTCAAAACATCAAAATTTTTCATAAGTTATTCTCCAAATACGTTATTTTATCTCTACTGTTATACATTATAATAGTTATTTTGTCAATTTTGACTATTTTTTGGCATCACAAAACGAATATTTAGCAAGCATGAAAAATGCACTGTGTTTTTGCTCAATATTTTTTAGTATGGAATTAAATTTGTGAATTAAGACCTTGAAGCGGAAGTGGCGATTATGCAAAGACAGTACCCTGGCTTATGATTGATACAATAGTTGCGCCAACGAAATTTGTGCCAATATTGGCGGTGCTTTAATCTATGGAATATTCCTTAGCAACAGAAATTGCAAGTTCCTCTACTTCATCATAAAAATCCCAAAAATTTTCGGGACCGTTGTATCCGCTTACCGAAACCCACTCCCCGTTTGAAAGTTTTATTTCTAAAGAAACGTTTGAGGCATCAAGAAGACCCTCGGGAGCAGATACGCTAAACCCATCCCATGAATAAACGTCGTATTTTTCGCACAACTCTGCCAGTTTTTCAAAGAGCGACTGTGTTATAATGGCATCTGCTTTGATATGCTCTCCAAAATACGTCTCAAACTCAAGATGTTCCCCCTCCTGAGTGGCTTCTAGAGTTAAGGAAAAACTTCCTGCCATAGGGTCTGTATAATTTAAAATAAATATTTGCATGTCTTCAAACGGCGCTTGCGTATTTTCCCCGGAAGTTGTTTCGCTCGGCTGTGGAGTCATCGGGCTATAGGTTTTTACAAGCCCCGTCATAATTCCGCAAGATGTCAGCAAAAAGCAGCCGGCAACGCCCAAAACCAAATACACTTTTTTTATTATATTCATACATTTTACCTCTCTTTTTAAGCCCGAAACCGATGTAAAAAAATGTCGCCGTGGGCAACTGATTTTCATCAATAATTGCGGCTCGAACGTACATTCGAGGATTTGATAAAAACGAGCCACCCACAGCAGACAATAGTTGTTCATTTTGTACTATATCTATTTTCGTTATTCTTTTACAAATTCATAATCCGTGCCCAGCGACACATCAGTCATGCGCAGTGTATCGCCATCGATCGTATATTCATATTCCATTGCGTCGTCGCTGGCCATTCCCATAATCTCCGCATAGATGCTAAGCACTCCGTCTTTTGCCTCATATTTAAAATCATATGCGAGTATTGCATTTTCGTTGTGTCCCGTACCGTCGGCTTTAAACTCGTATGTTTCGCTAAGCAACTCAATCGTGCTCACCCATTTACCTACCAGCGGATTTTCTTCTACAGTTTCGGCCGCAGGCGCTCCGCAAGCGACAAGCACCGACATCACCAACACCGCTACAACTATAATACTTACTTTCTTCATTACTTCTTCCTCCTAAAAATTTGTTTATCTTACAAACTGTCTATAGCATCGACGAGATATTTAAGCCCGGAACTAGAGTAAAAAAACGCATCAACTGTACCTTTCGACTTCTCCTTTTTTACCAATTCGGCCAATTCCGGGTAGCTTTCGTCGTCCACAATCAGCGCTATTTTGCAATTTGGCACTTTTTGCTTGATAAGATGAATTCTCACCAACCAATCGGATAAAGTGTGAGGTATCATTTCCTTTACTTCGATGACAACAACGTCGGGCAAATACGTTGCAAGGATACTGCAAAATAGTTCTGCGTTTTTTTCTTCAACTATCTCAAACGCAGGGTTCATTTTACTAAGCAAACTTGTAATTGCCTCCGCCAACAAAGTGTTGCGAATGCATGTCATTAAAGTTTTTCCCAACGCAATTACCTCCTTTCCATGCAGTTATCATTTCTCGTCACCTTAATATAATACTGCAACTTAGGAAAAATCACCCCGTATATTTGTATAGGTTTTCTCACCTAATATTAACTTAAATTAAATTCCTCCGCCACAACAAATTTTTTTGCACTTACGTCTATTGCGAGCTTAAGTATATTGTCATATCCCGTCTTACTCTTTAAGTTTGCTATGTGGTAATTAAGAGTACTTCTTGTAATATTGAGCTTATCGCAGATTTCTTTGCCCGAAAAGCCGCTAACTTTGAGTTTTAGCACCACAAGCTCCTGCTTAGTAAACTCCGATGCCTTTGCAAGACCGATTGACACGTCGGGAACTTCGTCCGGGTATACACGCTGCCCGCCCATCACCAAATCCATGACGCTGATGAGCTTTTGTGAGCTGTGATCTTTATACCAAAACCCCTCGCATCCCGCCTCCCTCGCCTGTTGCAAATGTGTTGGCTCTACCACAAAAGTAACTATAATTATCTTTATTTTTGGATTGCAATCTTTTATAACACCGGCACACGTAATTCCGTTTTCATGTCCTGCTGTATGAATGTCCATAAGAATTATATCA
>CAYJIQ010000148.1:0-5633 GCA_964370275.1 uncultured Christensenellaceae bacterium | reverse complement strand
TATTTCGCCCTAAAAAGCGAAGCGGGCGAAAAGCACAAACTAAAATCCAATAATTATTGACAATTAAAAATTGTGGGGTCTGGAGTCTCGTGCGCCCTGTGGGCGATGAAGCGAGACGCAAGACCAGTGAGAAAAGGAGTCCGGCGAGCCAAAAGGATAAAACGACAGCGGACGACTATTTCGAACTGAGGTTTAAACCCAAGGTCTTGACCTTGATGTCTTGACCTTTATTTTTAAGCTAATATGAATTTTAGTGCTACGACTAAGATAACGCCCGGGATGCCTAAAAATCCGACGATAACACAGTTTAGTGCACTTATTTCAACGTTAAAACCGAACATATCGCCGACGTAATTTACGAGAACGAGGATTACTGCGCCAAGTACAGAGTTGATTGCGAGCTTTATTAGCATCTTTATCGGTGCCATAAAGAACCAACCGCATAAAAACAGTATCACTATTCCGAGTCCAAAATACATAATCATAGTCGGGTCAAGTTGTAGTCCCATAATTTCCCTCCCGAGGGTCTGTCAAAACAGATATTTATAGTAGTATATTCGCATAATTTGCAGATGATGCACGGTTAATATATATGCACAAAGTTCATGGAAAGAGCGCCATATGCATTGAAGATAACCGCAAAAATTCCCACAAGAACCTCCCAAGCTTTTGGCTTGCCGTTCTCGTTTTGGTGGGAAAGGGGGATGTACATCATGACAAATGCGATCATGTGAACGGTGTACCTTGCTCCAAACTGCCAACCGCCGAAAGTTTCGTGTGCGCAAAGTGCCAGATAGTTAAGCAAAAGTGTGGCTGAGATTGCAACTTTTGTCGGTGTCATGCGTTTTTTTATTATGTCACGGATTAAATATACTGTGGATACTATAAATATCGGGTTGGCAATGTACATTAAAAATCCGTTGTAAGCTGTATAGTCAAGTCCCAAATTTTCGTTTATCGAAATTAGAGAAATAAGCGTGCGCTCGAGGTTTGTCGGGATATATCCAAGGGTAAACTGTCCGTGTTCCGAGGCTAAAAATTCAGGAAGGTAGTTGTGGCCAAATTCGAGCAAGTCGCCGAACCTTGCAAAGTTAAACACCATATAGCCAATGCCGATTAGTGCAGTTGCGAGAAAATACTTAATCTGTGAGAGCAGGTATTTTATAAACGGCTTCTCATCTTTTGTGTAAAAATATACAATAAGTGCGAGAAAATATGCAATTGAAAATGGCCTGCAACCTACAGCGAGCGCGATGCTTATGTATGCAAGCGTTCTTCGGTTTAAAAAAGCGCTGTGCATTGCAAGAGCGCAGAGCAACATATTTAAAAGCTGCGCCTGAAACCAAACTCCGCCGTTTGTAGACATCCAAAGTGCATTGCTCCCATAAACTGCAAAAACAGCCCAAAACATCGCATATTCCCGCTTAAACCCGATATGCAAAAATGATTTGTAAAAGAGCACAAGTGTAATTCCCGCATAAAAGGCGACAAGAAGGTTGTTGGGCGTGTCCGCGCCAAAAATAAGCGCCAGCGGAAACAGCGGCAGCGTCGGCACGGGCGGAAAGGACACGTAGTAATTGCCTTCATAAATAGCAAGTTCAAGCCAAGTGTAGTTCTGGTCTAGCGCCAGATTACCGTTTTGCCAAGCGAGAGCCTGCAAAGTATAGCTGTCCCAATCGCTGTGTGAAAGCAAAGTTTCACCAAGAAGGTCATGAAACATTATGTACGAAAGGCTTATTATAAGCAAAGTTCCCCACATTAACGTGTCAAAGCGCTTTTGTGTTCTCATAGCGTACTAGCTCTTTTTTACGGCTATGAGGAAGTTTATGGGCAAGCCTTCGTTGGTAAACTTGATTTCGTGTTCGCTCATATAGTTTGGAGAAAAGTTTTCGCTGTGCAGGTCGCGAGTGAGGTATTTTATCTCAAAGTTGCACTCGGCGAAATATTCAAGCGAGTCCTCAAAAAGAAGGTTGCAGTCCGTCTTAAACCAAATCTCTGCGCCGTCGTCCATAAACTCACGGTATTGCATGAGCTGTCTTGGGTGCGTAAGGCGCTTTTTTCTGCTTTTTAGCTTCCGAGTCCACGGATTTGGAAAGTTGATATAAATCCTCTCGATGTTGTCGGGAGGAGCGATTACGTCTCTTATGTGCATAATATCCTGAGAAAATAAAAATATATTTTCAGGGTTTGCACCGATCTTTTCAAATTCGGCAGACACATTTCTCCTCGCAAAGCCCAAAACTTTGTCGATGAGGTCTATGCCGATATAGTTTATATCGAGATTATCAGCCGCCATAAGCGCTGTGCTAACTCCCTTGCCGCATCCAAGCTCCATATGAAGCGTCTGCTTCTTGGCAAAGGTCTCTGCCCACTTTCCCCTGTGTTCGGCAGGGGTTTTTATGTAATATTGGCATGCGGCAAGTTCTCCCGCAACCCAAGGTTTTCTTCTCATTCTCATAGTAAAACACCCGTTTCGTTTTGAAATAAATGTGTCGCTACGGCAAAAATTGCGCTGAGTGACAACACCGATTCATACTACCATAGTTTTTGGTTTTTTTCAAGCGTTCAAAAGGCTCGGTTGTTCGACAAACTGTTCAGTGGATGTATGACATAATATCTCTCGGAGGTGGCTAATGAAAAAGACTGCGGTAGGATTTGTGTTCATGATACTAATTACGGCTGTGTTCTCCATGATGGCTGTGTATGCGGCGGACTTTGCAATGGCGACGGGATTGCCGTATGACTCGATTGTCTTTGGGAGTGTAGAGGGAAATCCGTTTGCGAGTGCGTCGAGGTTTAACCTATTTGTTCTCGGGGTTTGCGAAAATCCGCAGGAGGTGGAAGGTGGGCTTGCTGTGGGAAGTTCGCTTGTAAACCAAGGTGATTTAAGCGTGGGAAGAGGGGTGAAGATGAGTGAAGATGCGAAAAACACTCGGCTAATAGTCGGTTCGGACACTCGTGTAAGCGGATATCTCAATACATACGGAAATGTAATTGCGGGTGCGGATTTTAGCACTAAGCCAAATAGCACGTATGAACTGCCCGTTTTGGGCGAGCAAATTTTTAAGGAGATTGACGAACTGTATTCGAGTGAATATATCCCGTGGGAACCGACGCCGACAAGCTCGAGCACTCGGCTGATTTCGCAGGAGGAGTCGCTATACCTCAGTGCGGGAAGTGTAGGGGCAAAGCTCCACGTGTTTTTTGAAGATGCCAAAAAGACGTTGACGCAGGCGCAGGATGAGCTTTTTGCAATGACGGCAAACGGCGTTGTTTTGCAAAATGATAATACCTATGTAATGAGCGCAGAGCGAAGTTTCAATATTTTTAATATGAATTTAAATGGACAAGCTCTCGAGGGTGAGATTGTCTTTGAAACTCCAACCTCCGCTGTGAACATAGTAAACATAACGGGGACTAATAAAATAACCGCCCATCTATTGACAGGCGGCGATAATGTTCTTTTTAATTTCATTGGTGAAGAACTCTATTGTTCGGGGAATATTGATGCGAGCGTGCTCGCTCCGAACTCGGATTTTTACGCACTTGACGGCGGAAGTATAAGTGGAAATCTTGCGGTGGGCAACTATTACTGTGAAGCCGACGCAAACTTTGAGCTTATCTACTCGCCTTTTAGAGGAAGTGCGGTTACTTTTTCTTCTTATCTTTCTTGAGGTACTGCTTGAAACTCCTTCTGAAAGTGATGAAGTATGATACCAGAACTATGATGATGATTCCAAACATAATCCAGAAGATATACTCAGCTCCGTACTCTCCGAAAACAGGGAAGTAGGGATAGAAGTATTCAAGTGCTGTGAAGCCGAGCAACACAGGGCCAATGATCCACAGGTATTTGCGAAGGAGGGCATTTGCCTCTGTTTTCATCGGTTCAGGGTAGTCGTTCTTAAATGCCGAGCCTTTGCCGACAATTGCAGAGTACAGCGCGTATACGCCTATTAGCGCGTTAAACGCCATCATCATAGTGTTATCCATTATAATCTCCTAAATTTTTGTTATTTTAACTCCGTCTGCGGTGTCTTTGCACTCGTAGCCGGCGGCCGTAAGCTCGTCTCTTAATTTATCTGCAAGAGCCCAATCTTTTTGTTTTCTTGCCTCGGTGCGCTTGTTTGCGAGTTCTATTATATCTGCGGGGATTTCGTCAACCTTGCGCAAAAGACCCAGTACATCAAGAAGCGTGTTCATAAGTTCAAGCGCTTCGCCTGCACTTTTTGAGTCGGGGTTTGTTGTAAAGGTTGTGTTTGCTTCTTTTACGAATTCAAATATTACGCCCACAGCGTCTGCTGTGTTGAAGTCGTCTTCCATCGCGCCTATAAACTTATCTCTGTATTTTTCAAAGCTCACGCTTTGCCCGCTCGTGCCCGCAGCAGAGACGAACTTGAGGTTTTCTATGCAGTTTTCGATTCGGCCTAGTGCAGTTTGCGCCTGTTCGATTAGGTCGATTGAAAAGTTTACCGGGTTTGCGTAGTGAGCCTGGAGCATGAAAAGACGCACGGCAATGAGGTCGTATTTTGTCGCAATGTCACGCACGGTAAAGAAGTTACCCTCAGATTTGCTCATCTTTTTATTGTTTATGTTTATATAGCCGTTGTGCATCCAGTAGTTTGCGGGAGGTTTTCCCGTAGCGCCTTCGCACTGGGCGATTTCGTTTTCGTGGTGCGGGAATTTGAGGTCTTGGCCACCACCGTGGATGTCGAAAGTTTCGCCTAGGTATTTGGAGCTCATCGCCGAACATTCTATGTGCCAACCCGGTCTGCCTTCGCTAAAGGGGCTTTGCCAAAAGGGTTCGCCCTCTTTTTTTGCTTTCCAGAGAGCGAAGTCCGCAGGGTGTTTTTTCTCGTCGTTTAGCTCCACTCGCGCGCCGATTTCAAGCTCGCTCATGTCCTGGCCCGAAAGTTTGCCGTAGCCTTTAAAGCTTGAAACATCGTAGTATACATCTCCGCCGGGTGTTATGTATGCATGGTTTTTTTCCACAAGGGTTGAGATAAGGTCGATAATTTCGTCCATATGCTCGGTGGCCTTTGGGTGGATGGTTGCGGGAAGGATGTTAAGCGCGGTTGCGTCTTTAAAATACTCGGCTATAAATTGTTCGCCGAGTTGTTTTACCGTAATGCCTTGTTCGTTTGCGACTTTGATCATTTTGTCGTCTATGTCCGTGAAGTTTTGGACAAAGGTTACTTTGTTGCCCATAAATTCAAAATAGCGTCTTAGAGTGTCAAACACTATGAACGGACGCGCGTTGCCTACGTGAAAAAAGTTATATACCGTAGGTCCGCATGCGTATATTTTGACTTCGCCCGGGACTACCGGTACGAATACTTCTTTTTTTCTCGTTAATGAATTATATATTTTCAATAGCTAGCCTCCATACTAAAATCTAGATACAGTATATCCCCGAAAAGAGAAAAAGTCAACGTTTGTAAACGAAATTAACGCAATATTAAGGCGATAGCATCGGGAAATGTTTTATTTTACCGTTCGGTTTGTTTTGTTCGAGCGGGTGGCGGCGAGGAAAAAATTCTTGACTCTTGATAATATATGTTGTAAAATAATTAAAGTTGCCGAAGTGATGGAATTGGCAGACGTGACGGACTCAAAATCCGTTGGTAGCGATA
>CAYJIQ010000147.1:0-5633 GCA_964370275.1 uncultured Christensenellaceae bacterium | reverse complement strand
CCGATATTATTAATAATGCTGTGATCTAAGACGAGTCCTTCAAGCGCGCGATTTTCGGGAACCAATCCGATTTTTTGACATGTTGCCCGATTTGGAGAAGATGAGTTGAGTTTTTTGCCCTTATAATACACACTTCCCTTATAGTCACTTCCAAATACCCCAAAAATTGTCTTTGCAATTTCGGTTTTGCCTGCACCTAAGAGGCCGGTGAATCCGATAATCTCGCCTTTTCGTACAGAAAAGTTTATGTCTTCGAGAAGGTTTGGAATACATACATTTTCAAAACGCAATATTTCCTCGCCAAGTTCAAACTTTTTCTTAGGAAACTTGTTTTCGATGCTTCTTCCCGCTATGTACTCGACAAGCTGTGCCTTCGTCGTTCCTTCTGCTTTAAATTCACCAATCTTTAAACCATTTCTCATAGCTATAATTTCGTCTGAAAGCTCTAAAACTTCGTCTAGTTTATGTGAAATATATACGACTATGCAATTTAGTGCGATTAGTTTTTTCACAACATTTATTACCATTCCGATGTCTTTTGCAGGCAATGCTGACGTCGGTTCATCGAGAATAAGCACTCTATTGTTCATCGCATATGCTCTAATAATCGCAATTATTTGTTGATGGGCTACTTTTAGCTCGCCAACCTTAGTGTTCACATCGATATCAAGGTGAAACATTTCCAGATATTTTTTCGCTTCTTTTTTTAACGGTTTCCAGTCAATTATTCCAAGTTTGCTTTTGGTTAAGTGTGAAATGAAGATGTTTTCTGTCACACTAAAGTTTGGCAAAAGGTGCAATTCTTGATATACCATTCCTACTCCGTTTGTTTCGGCCTCGGCAGGGGAATGAAACTTAACTTTTTTATCATTAATAAAAATATTACCTTCTTCGGGCACATAAGTTCCGTTAATAATCTTTACAATAGTTGATTTTCCTGCGCCGTTTTCACCTATAATGCTGTATACTTTTCCTGTTGTGAGCTCGAAACTTACGTCTGATACCGCCTTTATATTGTCGAAATATTTTGAAATATTTTCAAGTCTGATTGATTTTATTTCCACAATTCAATCTCCTGTCTCACGTATTTTTAATTATTGGTTGCATGAACACGCCATGCAACCAATAACCTTTATTACTATTTTAACTTTTAGAATGCTGCGTTGTTCCATGCAGCTTCTGTTCCTGCCCAGTACACGCCGTTTGCTGTTTCGTTGATGTCGTAGTCTCCCCACCAACCGGCTTCGTCAACGTTTTCAGCTGTAACAAGTGTTGTAGGAACGTCTATCTGCTTTCCTGCAAGATCTTCGCCCGCGAAGACGTAATCAAGAACACCCTTTACACATGTAACTGCGTTTGTTAGAGGAGATTGGTCAACAGTTGCGTCCATGTATCCTTCACGAATCTTTTCAAGGTCTGCTGCTGCGCCGTCGATAGAAACCCAAACTACGTGACCATCTTCGCCGACTTTTTTATCAGCGCCTGCCTGTCTTAGTGCGGAGTATACACCGGGAGTCATAGCTGCTGAGTGCGATGCAACACCCCAAAGCTCCGAGTTAGCTGTAATAGCGTCAGTTACAGCAGCTTCAGCTTCTGTTGCGCTCCAGTTACAGTCGGTTGCGTTATAAGTGATGTTTGCGTTGTCTGCAAGCACGTTTTCAAAACCTTCTTCGCGAAGATATGCATCCGAGGCTCCCATGTATCCTTGGACGGACTGCATCGATACGTCTGCACCTGCTGCAAGTGTTGCTGCATATTCCATTGCCTTTTGGCCGGTAGCTACGTTGTCTGATGTAGAAACGAAAAGTTCATAGTCTACTCCTTCGATAGTTCTTATTGTACAGATGACCGGAATACCTTCGTCTATGAGCTTTTGAACGGATGGTGTAGATCCGTTTGAGTCAACGGCATCCATGATAACAACATCCACTCCAGCTGCTATGAAGTCATCGATGTGTCCGTTTTCTTCATCTTGGCTCATGTTTGATTGTGCTGAAAGAACTTCTGCACCTGATTCTTTAAAGAGAAATTCTGCGTACTCTGAGAGGTAAATAACATACTCGGACTCTAGGTTTGCGTGCAAAAGACCGACTTTGTATGCTGAACCATCTTCCTTAACGCCTTTTCCGGCAAGTGTTGCGCTAAAGTCGCCCTCTTCGGCTGGTGTTTGTGTGGTTTCCTCGGGGGACGCGGTTTGTTCAGTCGATTCTGAACTTGGTTCCACGCTTTGTTCTGATGATGGGCTTTCCACCGGAGCACCACATCCTACCAACATTGCCATTGCCAATACTACAGTTAAGATCATTACGAGTGTCTTTTTCATTTTTTTCTCCTCATTATTTTTTGTAAGCCGATTGCACTTGCAAAGAATACAGGATATTTACAAACTGCATTCTTTGCAGATGCTATGGGCAAATTAATCAGTTATACTTTATTTGTAATCACAAACAATTTTGCCTAGAGGTAAGTATAAATCTCCCTTTCCGCAGAAACCACCAAGGACTTTCTTCGGTTCGAGTACATATGTTGGGTCGATTTCGCTTCTTTCATAAGTGATCGACGCAGGACCGCCAAAGAATTTACCTTCTGTAGCTGTAAATTTACCTTCGGTGAGGATTAGCTCTCTTAGTGGCGTTCCGCCTTCTTCGGCACTCGGGATGTATTTTAGTGAGAAAACACCGTCGGGGCTCCAAGGTATCTCATCCATGCTTGCTTCATAACGAGGAACAACGAGTGATTTTACAATTTCATGCCCCAGTCTGTTTGTTTGAGCCCTTACAGCTTCCATTTCGCGAACAATTTTGATTTCTGCCATCTTTTTTTGATAGCCCCAGATTTCTCTGCCGCCGGTTAATGGAAGGTGGTTATCTACATATAGGAAGGGTTCATAGTCTCCCTGAATACCATTGTATTCAACTTGCACGTATACGGCTGTTTCGTGAAAGGAGCCCTGTGTTGTGCCCAGTTCAAAAAAGCTGTGCCATACGATAACTTTGTTTGTCCTTGGGGTTAGTGGTTCGGGAATAACTTTTTTGATGTTTTCGATGTCAGTTTCATAGACAACAAGGTGAATGTCCATGTCCTTCCATACGAGCGGTGGTTTTCCATACAAATCTGAAACCACGGGGTTAGTAAATCCCCAATCTTCTTTTTTAATCATTAAAATATCCTCCTGTGATATTATTTATAGCAAATTTCAATGTCAGGGCGTTTGGGAAGCAGTTCGTATTCAAAATCCGGATAGCCATAAATCATTGCTCCGTATATTGAGTCGTCCTCTTGCAGCCCCAAGTATTGTTTGATTGGCGGATAATTTGCAGCTACCATGAAATATCCTGCCCATACAGTGCCAAGTCCGAGTGCATTAGCGATTAGCTCAAAGTAGGTGAGCATAACCTTTACAGCGGGGTCTGCCGGAACAATGCTTGATTTGCAAGAAATTATGATAACCTGCTGTCCACCGCGGAAAATCCTGTCCTTTTTCTCGTCCCATGCATCTGAGATTCTGTTAAATACCTTGTCGTCAAAGCTGTGAAGTACACCGTCTTTTACCAGTGAATTTAAAAATTCAATTGTGAGTGTTGTTAGTTCGTCAAGTTTCTCTCTTCCCTCAACTATAGTTGCTTTAAATCCACGCGTATTGTGTCCGCTCGGAGCATACTTGAGCACGTCGTTGATTATGTGCTCCATGGTGTCGTGCCCAACCATTTGCTTTTTAAAAGAGCGTGCCATTTTTCTCGAGCGCATCAGTGCTTCGACACCTTCTGCACTTGCTTGCGATGCTCTTTGCGTCTTGATGCAATCTTCCGGGGATAAGTCAAATGGAATTATTCCATAGTTATCCATCTCGGCAAGATTTTCGGGCGTTTTCATTGCGTTGAGCTTAACTGCCCCGGTGGGACATACTGCCACGCAGTGGCCGCAATAAATGCAGACCTCTGCGTTGTGCTCGTTGCTAAAGTAGTTGCCGTTATCATCGACATCTGCTATTCCCATAGGGCAATCTTGAACGCAACGATTACACTTGATACATTTTTCTTGGTCAATGGTAAGATGTGCCATCAGTTCCTCCTAAAATCTGTTATTTTCTAAATTCACCACAATTTAGATCTTTATTATTGTTAAAAACGGTAGTACCACAATCACAAAATAGAATTAATACTGTGTATCAATTACATGTTATGACAAAATATTTATTACTCGCACCTTTTATGATATTGATAATACCACATATTTTGGAACGTGTCAATTATTTTTTTTAGTCAAATGCGATTTAAAACGCAAACAAAACCGTTTGTGAATCAAAAATGCCTTATTTAAAACAAAAATTGCATCCAAAAACGCAAAAAATTTCTTAATTATTTCTTGATTTGGCGTAAAATGAAGGTCGTAACACCCTTTCATTCTATTGCATTGTGATAAGTTGTGTTCTGATTCGTTCCAATATTTTTTCGGACGATAGACTATCTACAATGCCTTCGTGTACTGCGCCACCGATGATTTTTTCGAGCTGTTCCTCAAGAATAGAAATGTTTCCGATAATTTGTTCTGAAAACCTAGGAACAACGTGAGCATATGCTTCCCATGCGGTTTCATACCACGAGTATACTTTTGATATCATCGCATCATTACCTTCGTTGTTAATAGGTATAATTCTACCGAGCATTGCATTTAAGCCATACATGCAGTAATCAGAAGACCACTTTAAAAATTCATATGCTTGTTGTGTGTTTTCACTTTCCTTATATACACCCAGCGCCCAACCGCCAAAGACCGATTTCTTATTGGGCAACACTGCAGCTTGAACTTTTCCGACGACATTTGAATGTTTATTATCGTTAAGGCGAGAGACGTGTTCAGTATACATAATCATCATCGCTGCGTTGCCCTTTGCAAACTCATCTACCTGCTCGTCCCACCACCAATAGGGCGCTTCGGGGTTTGCATAATTATAAGCAGATAGGTAGTTATCAAGAGCTTTGTTTGCAACTGTGTCTTTCGGATTAATGTTTCCTTTGTCAAAAATGCTTCCATTCATGCTAAGAAGTCTTGCCAAATATTCGTTAAAGGCTCCCGAAAAGTTTCGACCACCAAGAGTGATGCCGTATTCGGTGTCCGATGCAGGGTTATATTTTCTTGTAAAGAGTTTTGCGATTTTATTGAAATCTTCCCAAGTCTTCGGAGCTGCAAGCGAAGATTTATACCATTCATAATAGAGTCTTTGGTTTTCAAGCTTAGTAAATAAATCCTTGCGATAAAAAAGCAATTGTACGGTAAAACTATAGGGAACTCCATAATAACTATTGTTTACTACGACGGATTTTTTTAGCAATTCCTCTGAAAAATACTTGAAATGTTCTTTGTTTAAGCCAAAAAGATCATCAAGGTTTTTAAGAATACCCATTTCCACTACGTCGTTTATCCATGGGTAATCAAGGCTAAAAACATCATATTCTCGATATTTTTCCGTCTCTAAAATCGCCTTAGAAATTTCAGTGTAGGGAAGAATGTCAAGCTCTACTTTTATCCCCGTTCTCTTTTCAAAATCAGGCAAAAGCAAGTTAACGGCTTCGCTACTAGGTGCCTTGTTTAATAAAACTTTAAGACTTCCTCCTCTTTCTTTAAGTGGCGTT
>CAYJIQ010000146.1:3519-5647 GCA_964370275.1 uncultured Christensenellaceae bacterium | reverse complement strand
ATCGTCTTCCCAAATCCGGCAGTAATTTTTGACATTGGATTTCAACTTTCCTTTGCATCGGTTCTCAGCATTATCTGTATTACTCCCCTGTTTCAGCGACTTTTTGTGTTTAAGCCTTCATATCTTTGGCAGGGACTTTGCACCTCAGCGGCAGCTACACTGGGAACTGCTCCCCTTGTCATAAACCTGACAAACAAATTTTCTCCGCTGTACATTTTGTTTAATATTGTCGCAATTCCCGTCTGCACAATCTGCCTTCCTCTCATAATAATCTGTCTGATATTTTTTGCCCTATTTGGAAGTTCATTTGAATTTTTATACCTAATTACCGATAATTTATTGCAACTTTTATCCTCGCTTGCTGATATTTTCGGAAATATCGGCTCTATTGTGCTCCCCTCTATTGCTCCAATCATTCTTATGGCTTACTATTTGTTGATCCTCGTCCTCTCAAAATCTCCACCCAATAAAAATCTCCCCGCAGTTGTGGCATTAGGCGCATTCTCGCTCTCCCTTACTGTGCTTCCTAAGTTATGCACCTCAGCCCCTCTTGAAATTTCATTTGTTGATGTGGGCTCCGCCGACGCAATTCACATAAAACACGAGGATACTGACATCTTAATAGACACCGGCAAAGAAAAATACGGAGTCGTTGACTATGTCATAAAGAACGGCATTTACCCTGATATGACCATAATATCTCATTCGGATGCTGATCATTCGGGCGGGCTTATTCCGCTTTCCGAATACTCTCGCACAGGAACAGTTTACTCATCTGCACCCGAGATTTCAAAAATTGATTTACCTGCAACCGCACTTTTGCCCGGAGATAAATTTGAATTTGGCGAATGCGTACTTAGCGTTCTTGACACAAATGTGGGCGACGACGGCACTACAAACCAAAACTCTCTCGTCTTATTGCTAACGTACAAGGGTGAAAATATTTGCTTATTTACAGGTGATGCAGAAAAAGAACAGGAATTAAACGCAATATCAGGCGGCATAACCGCACCCATACTCAAAGTTTCCCACCACGGCTCCTCAACTTCTACTTCTAGGGAATTTATATTAAATTTGAAGCCAAAGATCGCAGTAGTTTCAAACGGCAAGGAAATTCCCGAACAGACGAAACAGGCGCTCGAAGACGTGCAAATATTTGAAACGTTGCAATTTTCAACGATAACAGCTAAAATAGATGATAAGATATATATCGAGGTGTACAATGAACGCTATTGAATTTTTGCAAAACCCGAACAAACACGTAGAAAGCGGACTTTTCTTTATTTGTGGCGGGCAAAGATATCTCACTCAAACCGCAACCAACAAGCTTGTAGAGGTTATGGGAACCGATCAGATGAATACAGACTTCGTAAGCAACATGGAGGTGTTTCCCTCTGCTTGTTTGCAATACCCATGTTTTTCGGATAAGAAAACAGTTGTAGTTAAAGACTGTGAACTTTTTTTTAAGGGTGACTCTAAAAAAGTCTTATCCACACTTGACGACCTGCCTTCCTTCACAAAGGTGATTTTTTCTCTTAATGCTGAAACTGGCAAGAAAAAAGAAGGAGCAGTAAATGTCGATAAACGCAAAGCTCTTTATAAATATTTAATGAAAAACGCCGTTATAGTGGACACTTCATCTCTTTCACAAGTAGATCTAGAGCGCTGGGTTGTGAGCACTGCAAAGAAAAATTCTTTAGCCATTTCGCGCGCAAATGCTGAGGAAATTATCCGAGTATGCGGCGACGATATGTACGTTTTGCAAAACGAAATAATTAAACTTTCATACCTTGGCGAGTTTTCAAAACAAAACCTTATGGACATTGCTTCTAGGACTACTGAATTTAATTCGTTTGCCTTTCACGACCTTATGATTTCCGGCAACTTTAAGGAAGCGGAAGCACTACTTGCTCAAATTTTTGCCGAACTTAAAAGTTATATCCCCGTTGTTGCAAATATCGCTTCAAAATTCAGGCTAATGTCGCTTGCAAAGAGCTATAACTACGCAAAAGAGCTGGCTAAAATTGCAGGGGTTCACGAATATCCTGCCAAGCTCGCAATAGCGCAGTGTAAGCCGTTTTCAAAGGAAAAATTAAGTAGTGCAATTTGCTCAATCGCAGACTATGAC
>CAYJIQ010000146.1:1589-3509 GCA_964370275.1 uncultured Christensenellaceae bacterium | reverse complement strand
TCGGGAATTCCCACACTGCCCATGATGGCATTTTGCATGCAAATCTACAAAAAATAACAAATTTCTTTTCCAAAATTGCATTTTTCGATAATGCCGGCTTTTCTCACCATTCAGCTACAAAAAGGCATTTTTTCCTCAAATTGAGACACCGACTATAAAAAAACAGCTCTTAATATTGCATTGTTACAAAAAAAGACTTGCAATTTGTCCAAATTGTAGTAAAATAGAGGTGTAGAAGTATATATTAGTAAATACGCATTCCGTAGCGTAGACAGTCGTTCTTCAATAAAACAAAAGGAGAAACATGTATGGCATCATTAAAGGGTAGCAAAACGGAAGCAAACTTATTAGCAGCGTTTGCGGGGGAATCTCAAGCAAGAAACAAGTACACCTACTATGCATCAAAAGCAAAAAAGGAAGGGTTTGTACAAATCAGCAATATTTTCCTTGAAACCGCAGGCAATGAAAAGGAACACGCTGAAATCTGGTTCAAATATTTGCACGACGGTATTGCGGACACCAAGACAAACTTACAAGACGCGGCAAGCGGAGAGCACTACGAATGGACAGATATGTATGCCGAATTCGCTAAAGTAGCTAAAGAAGAAGGTTTTAACGAAATCGCAGCTAAATTCGAAGCTGTAGGCGCTATCGAGAAGGAACACGAGGAAAGATACCTTAAACTTCTTGAGAACCTTGAAACTGACAAGGTGTTTGCGCGTGGCGAAAGCGAAGCTTGGAAATGTTCAAACTGTGGACACATTCACCAAGGCAAATCCGCACCCGGCAAATGTCCGGTTTGCGATCATCCGAGAGCTTACTTTGAGCTTGCGGGCACTAACTACTAGCACCAACTTATTCTATCCCACTCCGGTTATGTTTTGGGCATAGGAGATATCTTTATTTCAACTATGGCGGTCAGTATTATAACCAAAAGGCATTTCCAAGCGCTTACCGAATACCCTGAGTTTTTTCCTCGTTTCGGTAACAGACATCTAAGGAGGCAACATGAGACGAGTTTCTACATTTTCAGAGCGCATAGCGCAGTTCAGACGGGAGCAAGGACTGACACTTGAGTGTTTGTCCGAACAGACAGGAATCCCGCCACAATCACTAAACAGATACGAGCTGTGCCAACGAACGCCAAAGATAGACACAGCTACGGATATTGCCGATACTCTTGGCATAAATCCACTCTGGTTGCAGGGATACAACGTACCGATTGAACGTGGAGAGGCAGAGAGTCACAGCGCAAAACGAGTTCCCATAATAGCAACCGTCAGAGCCGGGTTCGGAGAACAGGCCGAGATGGAGTATGCAGGTCATGAATATGCTTTTGACATTGTTGAAAACGAAGAATTTGCATATTTTAAAGTCGTTGGAGACTCTATGGCTCCCGATATTCACGAGGGTGATTTAGCCCTCGTTCACAGACAATCAGACGTCGAAAGCGGCGACATTGCAGTCGTTATCGTAGACGTTGAGGAAGGTATGCTTAAAAAGGTTGTAAAACAAAAAGGGGCTATCTCGCTGATAAGCCACAACCCTGCATATCCGCCGAGAATTATTATTGGCGAGAACTTAGACACAGTGACAATTTGGGGAAGAGTTGTCGCACTGTATCGCAAATATTAGTATTAAACGACATCTTTTGGAACCAACAAGACATAGGGTGTATTTATGGTGGGAATTTTGCATGAAAACAAATTTTGAAAAACGGACAAATTTAGCATTGTCCGTTTTTTTTAATGATATTTAATTGGTTTAGATCGTAGTTTTCCACAAACCGTGCAAATTGCAATATGCATATACAGAAATCGGCTCGTCATTACATAGAGCAAATTCAACGTTGGGCTCGTCTCCCGGTGAAAGGTTTTTTCTCTGCCCTCCGTGCGTAGTTTGTAAGTAAATCCATTCGAT
>CAYJIQ010000146.1:465-1579 GCA_964370275.1 uncultured Christensenellaceae bacterium | reverse complement strand
CCTCTGCCATCGGGTGAGCAACGCTGCCCACGTTAGCCACCACTTTTTCACCATTTACCTTCACAACCGGCATGTGCTTTTCAACACTCGCCTCAACAGTTCCCGGAACAAGCTCTCCCATTCCTTCTCCACAACACATTACCGGTACGCCCTTATCAATTATCATACCTACCAAGTTTCCACAGTGCTCACAGCGCAAAAATCTTGTCGAATCCATAGTTGCCTCCTTAAAAATAAAATTTTGTAGCATGAACTACTTTAATTATAACCTAAATCCTTTATAAATACAACATATTTTATAGTAGCGAATCATGAGAGAATTTATTTTTTGATGAATTATTATATTTTCTATTGACACAGCTATTATCGGATGTTAGAATGTAGAAAATGCTTTGATGAGGATAAGGTGTTTTTGTAAAAGTGATTTAAGAGACCCGGCGGTTGGTGCAAGACGGGACACTGACACAAACATTATCACCTCTGAGCTACAGACCGAATCAAGTAGGTCTAGTCGGGTACTCCCGTTATAGAGTCGGATGTTAAACGATTTGTCGACATCTATGAGTGGCTGCAAAATTGTGGCAATAAGAGTGGTACCGCGGGTATATATACTTCGTCTCTTTAAGAGTCGGGGTTTTTTTGTATATTATTTAGTAAAACGGAGGTTTTTATGGAAGAACAAGTAAAATTGATAGCAACGCGATTGATGGAGTTAAGGAGCATTGCCGGAATAAGCGTGCAGGACATGGCAAAGTACACGGATGTCACGCCACTTGAGTATCAACTCGCAGAAACAGGTGAGCTGGACTATTCTTTTAACTTTTTACAAAGATGCGCAAAGGTTTTCGGCGTAAACATTAAAGAAATTATCAGCGGTGAAGCTCCGAGGCTCTCGGGCTACAGCGTCGTGCGCAAAGGCAAAGGTATGCCACTTGAGCGTAGAGCCGGCATGAAGTATCAACACATGGCAGCTATGTTTAAAAACAAACTATCCGAGCCGTTTATCGTCGAAGCGCAGTACAATAAAAAGGCAGATAATGAACCTATTCATCTCGCAAGGCACAAAGGCGAAGAGTTTGACTTCGTGCTTGAAGGCAAACTAAAATTTGCGTAT
>CAYJIQ010000146.1:0-455 GCA_964370275.1 uncultured Christensenellaceae bacterium | reverse complement strand
AAGACCACGTAGAAATACTCGAAGCCGGCGACAGCGTATATTACGACTCAGGCAACGGACATGGCATGGTAGCAACCGGTGGCAAGGCATGTAAGTTTTTAGCCATCGTTATGGACGATTCCGGCAATTTGGGCGAATACGAGCACAGCCTTGAACATGCACAACCCGAAAAAATCGTTTCTAACTCGGACGCATTCAGTAGCATTTACGAAAAGTTTGTTAAGATTAAAGAAAACGAACACGGAATGCTCGAAAGTATCGAGTTTACACCGGGCGACAATTTTAACTTTGCGTTCGATGTGGTCGACAAAATTGCAAATGTTAATCCCGACAAACTCGCAATGCTTTGGATTTCAAATAAGAAAGAGGAGCGTCGCTTCAGCTTTGAAGACATGAGACGATATTCAAACAAAACTGCTAACTACCTGCGTTCACTCGGCGTAAAAAAGGGCGAT
>CAYJIQ010000145.1:1359-5661 GCA_964370275.1 uncultured Christensenellaceae bacterium | reverse complement strand
GGCAACGAGATTATCTACAACGATCAGATGCCGACGACGGGCGAAATTGCTGTCCAACAAACCGAACAGAAAAAAGAACCCGAGCCTGCTAAAATAAAAAAAGCAACAGCCCCGAGCAATGCTAAAAAAATTCCCAAACAGGTTCCTGTAAACAAGTCGCCCGAAGCACCTAAAGAAGCGAAAAAGAGCACCGAAAAGGTCAAGCCGACAACACCCGCAAAACCGATGGTAAATGCAAAAGAGTCGCCGATGAACGCGATTAAAATTCCAAAAGCGGCGCAGAGTATGAATGTTGCGTTTTTTCCGGGAGAACATAAAAAGTATTACCTATTACATCCCTCTGAGCACGACGAATATCTGGTTAACAAAGAGTACACCTGCGTGTGTTGCAAACAGAAATTCGCAGGGATACGGCAGCTTAAATCAAAGCTTAAAATAAAAAGCTCGTTAAAAGTAGACCTTAAATACAACTACAAAGATTTTTCTTCGACATGGTATGACATAGTAACCTGTCCGCACTGTGGATTTAGCCTATTAGAGTCGCTTGTTGACCAAAAAGTTGCGGTCGGCGCAGAATTAAAGGCGAGGCTTGCGAAAATAATTCAAGGTATGGACTTTGACTTTACCGGTGAGCGAGACATAGACACGGCATTTGCGATGCACTATCTTGCACTTCAGTGCACGTCTTGCTACCATCAAAAGGATTTTTATAACTTGCGGATTTGGCGCAACATAATGTGGATGTACGAGGAAGCGGGCGACAGAATTATGGACAGGTTTGCAACCGACCGAGCATACGAGAGCGCACAGCAATATCAAGGTGCACTCGACCTTCCACCCGAACAAAATCAGGCGGCACTCATGGTGCTTGCGTCGCTGGCGCGAAAATTGAATTTGTATGACGAAGCGGCAAACTATCTAAGCAAGGCGAAATACATAAAAAACGGAAAACAGGCGTACGTATCGCTGATATCAGACGAATGGGAAGAACTGCGTGAAATCAGAAGCGCGAGTAAAGTGTAGGCATACAGACTTTGCGAAGGACAGACGAAAAGGAAAGGATTATAAATGAGTTATAATATTGTGGTTATGGATGGAGGGGTTGTAAACCCCGGTGATCTGAGCTTTAAAGCACTTGAAAAATTTGGAAAGGTGTCCGTTTACGGTGAAACACACAGGAGTGAAGTGATAGACAGGTTAAAAGACTGCGATGTGGCGTTTAGCAACAAGGTGGTTTTTGACAAAACTGTGTTAAACGCTTGCCCCGAGCTTAAATACGTTGGGATATTAGCGACAGGGTACAACGTTATAGACCTCAAAGTCGCAAAGGAGCTGGGGATTGTCGTTACCAATGTTCCCGAGTATTCCACAAATGCCGTGGCACAACATGCAATAGCACTCCTGCTTGAAGTTTGCAACGGCGTGGGCGTTCACGATACCTCTGTAAAGGCAAAAAAATGGTGCACATCTCCTGAGTTTTGCTACTGGGAACAGCCGATTATAGACCTTTACGGCAAGACGATGGGGATTTTAGGCACGGGAGCGATTGGCATTGCGACGGGAAAGCTCGCAAGTGCGCTTGGAATGAAGGTAATCTGCTCGAGCAGGTCACAAAACGAGGAAGCTAAAAAGCTGGGATTTGAATACGTATCGCAGGACGAACTTTTTGAGCACGCCGATGTAGTTTCGCTACACTGCGCACTAACAGACGACACAGCCGATATTGTGTGCAAACAAAAGCTCGAAAAGATGAAGAGCACAGCGATAATCTTAAACACCGCACGCGGCGGACTCATAAACGAAGCGGATTTGGCGCAGGCACTAAACGAGGGAAGAATTTACGCGGCGGCTGTTGATGTCGTAAGTCGCGAGCCGATGTTGGAGGAAAATCCACTTCTTACAGCGAAAAACTGCATAATCACTCCACACATAGCCTGGGCTTCGCTTGAAGCCAGGAAGAGACTTATTGACATTGCCATAGAAAATTTTGCGCAGTTTGCAAACGGAACTCCAAGAAATGTGGTTTCGTAGGGATGAATAAAGAGGTTTTTATGAACGCTGACATGAGGGATTACTACGATTACACTGTTGCACCGATAGGCAAATTGTTTTATGCGACCGTCCACTCTCAGCTCGGAGCTTTAGCGGGTCTAAAAATATTGGATTTCGGAAGTGGGTTTGCCTTTACGACGGATTATTTGGCAAAGGACAACGATGTAACCGCTATTGAGCCGGACGAGAGCATGATAGAGGCTGCAAGAAAGACGAACAAATACAACCTCGTTAACGGGAGCATAGACGAGCTGAAAAAGCTGCCCGAGCGCAGTTTCGACGTGATAATCTGCCACTTGGTTCTCGAATATATGCAGCAGAGAGAAGAGCTGATGAGCGAATTTTGCAGGGTATTAAAACCTGAGGGGTTCGTTTCCGTTGTTCGACACAACAAACCGGGAAGGATAATTCAAGCGGTGGTGCAGGACTATGATCTAGCGGATGCAAAGCGGCTTTTAAACGGAGAAAACTCCGCTTCACCGGCATTTGGAGAGATCGCTGACTATGAAAACGAGGATCTTGAAACATGGTCGCAAAACGGGCTGAAAATAAAAAAAGTCCACGGAGTAAGGTCGCTTGCATCTTTGCACGACAGTGAATTACAAAACTCCGAGGGATGGCTTGAAAATATGATGCGAATGGAACAAGAGCTGTTACAGCATAAGGTATACATTGACATTGCGTATTTTAACCATGTGATTCTGGTTAAAAACTAGAAAAATGTCTGCATAACACACTGCGCAAGGCTTAAAATGCTGTATACTTTAAGCCCGGTTGCATCCTGCACTGCCTGAGTGTATGGCGGCATGTTTGTGCATTCAAACAAAATTGCACCCACTTCGGGATGCTCGTTTGCCATCTTTTTGGCAACGCTCACCATTTCGCGCTCGGCAAGAGATTTGTCTAGCGTCTCGGCATTACCGACAAAAACACTTCCAAACTGCGTGCCCTGCATTCCGTAGACCACATTCGGAATCTGCGAGATGCCCACGCCGTCGAAGTGTTTTTTTGTGAGCGTGTCGCTGTTTGCCGTCATGATGCCGACAGTCTTTCCCGCGGGAAGCGTCGAGCAAATCGTCGGGCATAAAAGCAGCGAGGAGGCAAAAACGGGTATATTTACGCTGTTTGCAAGCTCTCTTTGAAACATAGCTAAAAAACCGCAACTTGTGGTGATTGCGCTAACGCCCGAAGCTTCAAGTTCGCGCGCTCCGTCGATAAACGGCTGTAAAAGTGCACTGTCTCCATCAACGACAACTGCCTGCGGAGATGCTCCTTTAATTATCTTTTTCACTATGGGAAAGGGAAATGACCGCTCATTTCCCACATCGCCGGGTATTCTCGGGAATACCGTATCCAGCATTAAAATTCCAAGTTTATTCATTTCAACCTCTATTATTGCAAAAACAAAATATTTTGAGCATCAATCCAAAGTATAGGGTGCAGTTTGGCAATTTACAACACGGTATCCTATTTCGCCCGCAAACGCGAAGCGGGCGAAAACCACTATGCGATGTGTACCAATAACATTACCCGTTAAAAGTTTTACTCAATTTTTTTCAAAAAATTGCAGGGTTTGGGACGGTGTCCCAAGGTTTTGTGGTTTTAAAAAACAAGGGTTGGGACGGTGTCCCAACCTCTTAAATATATAGGAACACGAGGCCGACAATCAGGAAGCATATGCACATGGGAAGTGAATACACCATGGATTTTAGCGGATCGACCTTCTTGCCAAACTGCGAGGCAACTATGCCCGCAACTACAAAGGTTGTGAGATCCGCAGGAGGGAGTCCCTGTCCCGCCGCCGCCAAATTTGCGCCGGCAACAGCAGCATTTGTCGCATCCATTACCGTCGCAACGAGCGCAGGGCCGAAGAATGCGAAGATTACATTTTGCGTCGTAGACTGCGAACCGGTAAGCATTCCGATAACCATCATTGCGATGACACCGCCGATTTTGAGGATGTTGTTGTCAAGCCCCTGTGCAAAGACGGAAACTTCGTCGATTGCGCCCGAAACATAAAACGCACCGAGCATGAAGGCACAGCAGATCTGGAGCACAACAGTGTTTTTAACCTTGCTCATGCCCTCTTTTACGATGGACTTTGCGTTTCGATTCACCTTCTTAAAGAGGAATGCAACGCCGATAGCACAGATGATTGAGAGTACGACCCCGTTTGTAAAGCCCTTAAGCACTGTAACATCAGACATCCAACCGAGTAGCGAGAGAGTCTCTCCGCTTTCATAGGTGAGT
>CAYJIQ010000145.1:0-1349 GCA_964370275.1 uncultured Christensenellaceae bacterium | reverse complement strand
ACGGTTATGTTGTCGAGAATCGAAGTTCCAAGGTCTACAGAAACATAGGGAATTTCAATAGTTCTTAGCAATACGATAACGATGAGCACAGTCATGGGGATAAGCGACTTCCAGTTTTCCTTTAAAATCGAACCGGCACTCTTGCCAAGATGCTTAATCTCAATCTCGGTGTTTGCTCCGGGGACATTCGACTTTTTAACGAGAAACAAACTGCAGTATAGAGCAATTACCACGAAGACGATGCTTATTGTAAGGTAGCCGATGTTTATGACCGCATCCGTATCCGCACCGACGAGAGATGAGGACAAAAACAGTGCCTGTGTCATGGGAGGCATAATCGAGCCGATACATGCGCCCATTACGATAACCGCACAGATTTTTTCATACGGCATGTTCATGGAGGACAAAATTCCGATGGTAAGCATTCCGATAACCGTTGCTGCTGCAATTGCGTCGCCAAGAAGCGAGCCGGCAAGGGTGAGCGCAAACAGAATTCCCACAATCAAAAGCCTCGGATGGCTTCCGAACTTTGCCGTAAGAGAGCCGATAATAGTGTCTACCGTGCCCAGTCTTACGGAGATTTCAGCAAACAAACTTCCCACGATAGAAAGTGCGATAATCCATGCCAGGCGGTCGAGTCCGTCCACCCATGCACCAATCCAGTCGGCAGGGTTAAACATCCCCGCAAGCATGAGCGTTAAAAACCCGGTAATGAGCAGTGCAATGTTGATTTTTCCACCAATAACGGGTATTTTTTTGAATAGTATAATTATCAAAAGCACCGCCATAGGTATTAGTATTTTTTCCATTTTCCCTCCTCTTTATGTTTTGAAATAGCCAACTTTCCCCCACACAATGGCTATTTATTTAAATCTGTTAGGATCAAACTCGCGGATGTCGTAGGACGCCTTGCCGTCGCAGATAATTTCGCTGATGAGCTTTCCCGTTATCGGCGCAAGTGCAATTCCGTCGCCCTCGTGCCCCGCCGCCATGATAAAGTTGTCGTACTCATCCATATGTCCGAGAAGCGAAAGTCCGTCGGGAGTAAATGGCCTAAACCCCGAGAAGAAGCGCACGACGCTCACGTCTTTGAGCAACGGGAAAAATCTCGTCGCACGATTCATCATGACTTCAATCGCCTCAAATGTATTTTCACCTCGGTAATCCTCAAATTCACGAGTTCCGCCGACAATCATGCTTCCGTCTTCCGTCTGCTCTATGCTGAGCGAAGAACCGAGCTTGAGGACAGTTTCGTCCTCGATGGTTTCGGGTCTGAATTTTATTATGTTATATAGCGCACATTGTACCGTCGCCTCCATGTAGTGAGCAATCGGCTCGGTTACGGCAAG
>CAYJIQ010000144.1:4428-5712 GCA_964370275.1 uncultured Christensenellaceae bacterium | reverse complement strand
ATTGTGACTTAAAATCGGTAAAAGACGGGTGTAGCGAAGGTGCTTGCGGAACTTGTACTGTGCTTATTGACGGCAAAGCCGTAAAAGCGTGCATCCCCAAAATCTCGACATTAGCAGGCAAAAATGTTTTGACCGTGGAAGGATTGAGCGAAAGGGAAAAGAACGTATACACTTATGCATTAGGCAAAGCCGGAGCAGTTCAGTGCGGTTTTTGTATTCCCGGCATGGTTATTTCGGCAAAAGCGTTGCTTGATGTAAACGCACTGCCTACAAGAGAAGAGATTGCCCATGCATTGCGCAACAATATTTGTCGTTGCACGGGATATAAGAAGATTATTGATGCCGTGCAAACGGTGGCGGAGATGTTTGTCAATAACACCCCAATACCTGCGCAGGAAGAAGAGTATAAAATCGGTGCGAAAGTTGCACGTATTGATGTAAAAGAAAAGGTACTGGGTTACGGTGAATATGTTGATGATATGGCTGTTGAGGGCGTTGTTTACGGGAGTGCGGTTCGCTCCCGGTTTCCAAGAGCCAAAGTCTGCGCCATTCGCACACAGAAAGCACTGGCACTTGACGGAGTTTTAGCGGTATATACAGCAAAAGATGTCCCGGGAAGGATAAAAGTCGGACATCTTGTGCAGGATTGGGATGCGCTCATACCGGAGGGCGAATGCACAAGATATATCGGAGATGCAATTGCTTTGGTTGTTGCGCAGACGGAGGAAATCCTAAATCGCGCGAAATCTTTAGTTGAAATAGAATATGAAGAACTTCCTTTCGTTTCAAGTCCCCTTGAAGCTATGAAGGAAGGGGCGCCTATTATTCACGAAAACGGAAACCTGCTTGCAAGAAAGTTTGTATCAAGAGGAAATGCAAAACAGGCTATTGAAAACTCAACTTATGTATTAACAGAGCATTTTTCCACCCCGTTTACCGAACATGCATTTTTAGAACCGGAGTGTGCAATCGCACTGCCCGAAGGTGATGGTGTGCACATATACAGCGGAGATCAAGGTGTATATGACACACAACACGAATGCTGTGCTCTTCTCGGTTTGCCTGCGGATAAAGTCCGTGTCACCAATAAGCTGGTCGGCGGTGGTTTTGGCGGAAAAGAAGATATGTCCGTTCAACACCATGCGGCTTTAGCGGCATATTTGTTGCAAAAACCCGTAAAGGTCAAATTTTCACGTGCAGAAAGCATCATGGTGCATCCCAAACGACATCCGATGGAGATGGATTTCACTATAGGTTGCGATGAAAACGGCATTATTCAGGGTG
>CAYJIQ010000144.1:562-4418 GCA_964370275.1 uncultured Christensenellaceae bacterium | reverse complement strand
CGTTGTTTCGGACACGGGCGCATATGCATCTCTGGGCGGTCCTGTAATCGAGAGAGCTTGCACACATGCGGCGGGACCATATCAGTACGATAACTTTGAAATTGAGGGAAAGGCTTATTATACAAATAATCCGCCTGCCGGTGCGTTTCGTGGGTTTGGCGTAACACAGACCTGTTTTGCTATGGAAATGTTGCTTACAAAGATGGCAGAGAAAGTTGGGATTTCACCGTGGGAAATTCGCTACCGCAATGCAATCAGGCCGGGCAAAGCACTGCCAAACGGACAGATTGTGGACGACAGTACCGGTCTGATTGAAACATTAGATGCGGTAAAGGATGTATTTGAGCAAAACCCGAACGCCGGCATCGCCTGTGGAATGAAGAATGCGGGATTAGGTGTGGGAATACCCGATTATGGCAGATGTAACTTAGCTGTTGTGGGTGGTAAGGTTGAAATTAGAAGCGGTGCATCCTGCATAGGGCAAGGTCTGGGGACGGTGCTCGTGCAGATGGTAATTGAGCATACAGGGCTTAGCCTAAGTCAAGTGGAGTATGTGGCATCCAACACCATGAATGCTCCTAATTCGGGAACAACATCGGGTTCAAGACAGACTTTGATAACCGGTGAAGCTGCAATAATTGCGGCAAAAAAACTGGCAGAAGCACTTGAAACATCGGATTTGAATGATTTAGAAGGTCAGGAATTTTATGGAGAATACCTTGCGGTTACGGATAAACTCGGTAGCGACTTGCCCAATCCCAAATCTCATGTTGCATATGGATACGCAACACAGGTGTGTGTGCTAAACGAGCAAGGGCGGGTTGAAAAAATCGTTGCGGCGCATAGCATTGGAAAAGCCATCAATCCTATTTCTGTTGAAGGGCAAATCGAGGGCGGCGTAATTATGTCTCTCGGGTATGCGCTCACGGAGAATTATAAGCTGGAAAATTGTATGCCTAAGTCGAAGTTCGGCACATTGGGGTTGTTTAAGGCAAATGCCACACCCGATGTGCAGAGTATAATCGTGGAGCGAAGCGGCCTTGATGTGGCATGTGGAGCAATCGGTATCGGAGAAATTACATCTATTCCCACAGCACCGGCGATTGCCGGCGCATATTATAAATATGACGGAAATTATCGAACAAGTCTTCCGTTAGAAGCAACACCTTACGCAAGAAAAAAATAACAATTGATGTTCACAAGAGAGTAAATAGGTCATAGATAAGCGAAATACACGCTACGCACATAGAGGCGCATAGTGTATTTCGCCGTACTTCAATTTAATGACACAACTAACTCTTAGCCGGCAGCCAGTGTTCATGGTCATATGCTTAGGATATAGATAATTATTTTTTTGGGAGGACACGCAAATGGGGGCAAAAATCACAAAGAAACAATCAGTCTTTTTTATTCAAGCTCTAAAAATCATGGTGGGAAGCAGTGGGGCTATGTATATTGCAATGCTCTTAGAGCTTGAATTTGCCGCGTCTGCAGGAATAATTACATTGCTCACAATTTTGACTACAAAACGTGAAACATTGCGCCTTTCAATCTATCGCATTATTACTTATGTAGTTGCCGCAGGATTGTCGATAATAATATTCCAAGTTATAGACAGTATTTGGGTTGCCTTTGGAATTTACATATTTCTTGTAGTGTTTTTTTCAGAATTGGTAGGATGGAGGGCAACGATTTCGGTCAATGCCGTAGTCGGAACGCATTTTTTGACTACACTGGATTTCAGTTTGTCTTTTTTTATAAACGAACTCCTGTTAGTGGTTATCGGCATAGCCTTTGCGATTGTTCTTAACATCTATAACGCAAATAAAAACAGTGAAAGCAGATTGATTCATAACATGCATTTTGTAGACACCCGTTTAAAAAATATCCTCATGGAGATTGCCCAATACTTAAATAAAGAAATGCATGGATTTGAAGTGGAAAAAGATTTGTTGCAACTCGAAGAACAATTGAAGCATTTTATTGAACAATCGTGTGAATATACCAAAAATAACTTTAAAAGCGATGCTGATTACTACGAGTATTATTTTGAAATGCGACTTATGCAATGCAGTGTTCTCAACGGATTTCAGGCTAAGTTTAGAAAAATGCGTGATATACCCGAACATGTAAACATAGTTACGGACTATCTGTCAAATATGAATGTGGTAGAACTTAACGATCCTACAAATCAAATTACAGAGTTAGAGCAACTTTCGGAAAAGATAATAAACGGGGAGTTACCCACGACAAAAAAGGAATTTCAAGGGAGTGTTCGACTTTATTATGTTTTGGTGGACTTAGAGGACTTTTTAATGCATAAAAAACGTTTTATAGATTATGTGTCAACTTCTAACAAGTATAATAAGGACTTTTACAGTCAAAAAGAAATGCAAGATAATGACAAAGTCTGAATTGACACATAATAGCACTTATTTCTATAATAGTTACGTCCGATCCGATATGCGGGGGTTCGGAAGTGAGGGGAAAAATTTGAAAGAAACACTTGAAATAGTAATATGATTTTTGAAACGTGAGAGTTTGAATCCGCGTGGTTAACGCATAGGTTGCCGCGGTGATATCCTAACCTCACAAAAACTCCACCGGCGTAACGCCGGATTTAATATCGTTCGGTACTTCGGTGCTGAACGATTTTTTTATGCTAGTGACAATGATATGTTTATTGGTAAATGCCGCCAGCAACGTGACGTTGCATCCAAAGTCGTATGACAATAAGTTGTACGATTTTTTGCTCTCGTAACAATGATAAATAAGAAAATATCAGTTTGCTTACAAATATTCAGCTTGATATAGTAAGAAAAACAGCAGATGAAATTTTTAGCTTGCTATATCGAAACAAAACGTATATAATCAAATCAGTTAGCAACAACTAACCAATGTTGTGGCTGAGTAGAGAAACGTAAAACTCTAAAATTAAAACGTCCGGCAAAAAATTTAATGAAAAATGTCTTGGAGGTGTTATGGATAATTACAAGTTTTTTTGTGAACAGTATCCGATAAAAGAAGCGGAGTTAAGCTGTGGTAAATTCTGCTACAGGTATTATGAAAATACAAACTCGAAAACAACTGTAGTATTGCTCGTTGGCGGCCTAGGGTTGTCTGATTTAATATACACGCATTTCTTAAAGTTTGCCGAATACTATTCTGTACTTACATTCGATTATTCTATTCAATATGAGACAAACGAGAAACTTGTAGAGGTAATTGGAGAGCTTGTTAAAAAATTGGACAAGAAGGTTTGGTTTGTGGGACAATCTTTGGGAGGATTTGTCGCTCAAAATATCGCAATCAAATACCCTGAAATAACAGAGGGATTGGTTCTCTCAAACACGGGCTGTGCATCGACTGATCTGAACGAAACGGCATATAACTCTTTGCTGGACATGATAAAAAGTTCAAAAAAGAGCAAGCGCATTTTGAGGTGCGTGCCCTTTTCACTGTTTAAAAAATTGCTATCAAAAAAGATAATCAAAAGATATGCGCAGGGTTATTCGTATGAAGAGAGAGCATTGCTCAGAAGCGCTTGCGACATTATGGAGGAAAAGCTCACCAAAAAATATGAACTGCACATGATAAGCTTACTAATAGACCTAAAAAATTACTTTGGTTCAAACAAAGCAGAGTTTGAGTATCTATCGGGCAAGGTCCTACTAATATTGTCGGAGGACGACAAGACATTCCATGATGAGGTAAAAAAAGCATTGATAGCTCTGATGACTAAACCAACGGTCGTAACCGACCTGGTGGGAGGTCATTTATCTCTTATGGTGAACTGCGACGAATATGTGAGGATCATTGTAAATTTTATCAGTGGTCTTAACGATTAATATCGGCT
>CAYJIQ010000144.1:0-552 GCA_964370275.1 uncultured Christensenellaceae bacterium | reverse complement strand
TTTCCAGCCGGCATTTATTTCGTCCATATCGGGTGAGTAAATCCTTAGCAAAAGGTGAAACCCGTCCGTCGGTGCGGGCAACCAATTTGTCGTGTCTTCGGGAGCCTCGGCAGACACCGTTATATCAAGCGAACCATCCTCGTTATACACTAAATCCGAACGGTCGTTTATTATATATCTGTCAAGTTCATTATCGACAAGAAAGTTATCGTCGCCATACATTGTCACAGACCAAAAGCCTTTGTCCAACACCGGCGGTGCTTCGTCAAAGTGAATTGTATAGGTATGCTGTCCGTTTAAAATTTCGCCGTCCGTATCTTTGTCTGATTGCAGGTACAGTGCAACGTCTATTGGGTTTGCGCCAAGTGCGCTCAACGCTATCCCCGCACGGTATTCGTACTCCGTCTCAAAGTTTCCAATTGGTTCGCCCGCATACGTCCACATCCCAAGCTCTTTGCCGAAAGTGCTTACAGCGTAAACCCAGCTTTCAAAGCAGTCCGCTTGCATCTGAGCCCACTGCGTTTCAAACGCCTGAGTGTTCGTGGTGATTTG
>CAYJIQ010000143.1:0-5713 GCA_964370275.1 uncultured Christensenellaceae bacterium | reverse complement strand
ACTTTTGGATACGGCGACAAAAACGTCATAAAGAATCTTACTTTTACTGCAAAACAAGGGGAAATTACGGCGCTTGTCGGGCCTTCCGGGTGCGGAAAAAGTACGATTTGTAAGCTTGCCGCAAGGTTTTGGGATGTTTCAAATGGAAGTGTTTATCTCGGAGGTATGGATGTTTCGAAAATTGCCCCCGAGACGTTGCTTAAAAACTATTCCTTTGTGTTTCAAGACGTGGTTTTGTTTAACGACACTGTGTACAATAACATAAAAATTGGCAAAGAAGGGGCAACAAAAGAGCAGATAATCTCCGCTGCAAAGATGGCGCAGTGCCACGAATTTATCGAAAAACTTCCGAGTGGATACGATACGATTATCGGCGAAAACGGCAAGACACTTTCGGGCGGTGAACGTCAAAGATTGTCCATTGCACGGGCATTTTTGAAGGATGCACCTGTGATTTTGCTGGACGAGAGCACCGCTTCTATCGACCCACAAAACGAGACGAAGATTCAAGAGGCGATAGGCAAGCTGATTCAAAATAAAACCGTATTAATTATCGCCCACAAACTTCGTTCTATCGTTGATTGCGACAAAATCGTAGTGATGCAAGAGGGGAAGTTGGTGGAAATTG
Organism: uncultured Christensenellaceae bacterium; assembly: GCA_964370275.1. Lineage (GTDB taxonomy): Bacteria > Bacillota > Clostridia > Christensenellales > Christensenellaceae > CAYJIQ01. The sequence goes on along the minus strand of CAYJIQ010000143.1, from coordinate 5,085 downwards.
GCGTGCACGAGGAGCTTATAGAGAAAAACGGGCTGTATGCAAAGTTATACAATTTACAAAGTGATAGTTTAAACTGGACGATATAGCTTAAGCAACTACAATATATAATAATTGAAAGAGGTGTATATTATGAAAGAAAAATCACAAAGACTCAATGGAAAAGACCTATTAAACATCGGAATTTTTACTGCGGTATACTTCGTAGTAAATCTCGCTGTAGCATTTTCCCTAGGATTAATCCCAATAGCCAGCACGCTGATTCCATTTATCAGCTCGGTCATTTTAGGAATACCAATGGTTTTGTATTTTTCCAGAATAAAAAAGTTTGGAATGATATTAATCGTGGTTTTCGTATATGGGTTGTTCCTCGTCATGGCGGGGGTTGGAATTTACACTTTGATTTTAGGAACTGTTTGCGCTTTAATTGCGGAGTTTATGTTAAAGGCGGGAAAATACAGCAGTATTAAGCTTACAATTTTGGCTTTTGCCATCGTTAGTGTTGGTGCAAACGGAAATGTTTTGCAAATGTTATTTGCAAGCACAGAGTATTTAACCAGCACTGCGGCTACATACGGAGCGGATTATCTTGAGGCAATTGCGAATTATTATTCACTTTGGTGGTATCTTCCTGTAATCTTTGCATCGGCTTTTGTAGGCGGATTGCTGGGTGGGTTGCTCGGAAAAAGTGTTCTTAAAAAGCATTTTAAGAAGAGCGGTTTAGTTTAATGAATGCAAGTTTTAGCGGTTCAAGCATAAATCTTGACCCTCGAACGAAATTATTATTGTGTATTGTGATATCACTTGTTACATTTTCAGGGCAAAACGCCGGAATTATGGCATATGTTTTGCCCTGCCTGGCAGCGTTTCCGTTGGTTGCGTTTATCCTGCTAAAAAAACCGATTGTTGTACTGTATTATGTGGTTTCATATGCTTTTGCGATTGTCGTTCCTCCGATGATTGTTGAGCATGTCCCAGCTGTGATAAATGTTTTCTTCACGGGAATTATCGCCGTTGCAACGAAAATTTTGCCTGCGATGTCCATGTTTGCACTGCTTCTCATGACAACAACGATGGGAGAATTTGTGGCGGCAATGGATAAGATGAAAGTTTCTAAAAAGATAATCGTGCCTATTTCCGTCATATTTCGCTTCATTCCTACGATAAAGGAGGAATACGGAGCGATTAAAAATGCTATGAAACTTCGTAACGTAAAAACCACTGGAAATCCGATAAAAATGTTGGAATATCGGCTGGTTCCACTGCTTACCGGACTGGTCTATATGGGGAATGAACTCTCCGCATCTGCACTTACCAGAGGGCTTGATGCACCAATAAAACGCACGCATGTTTGCGAAATTGGCTTTAAAATCCAAGACTTCATTGCCTTTTTACTATGTTTTGTGGTGGTAATAATTTATATTCTTTCATTAATACTCGGAGTTTGAAATGATAAAGATTGAAAATATTACATATAAATATCAGGAAAACAAACTCGTTTTAGAGGATGTCAGTGCGGAGATTCCCGGGGGTGAAATTGTTTTGCTGTGCGGAAAATCCGGAAGCGGAAAAACTACATTCGGAAGATTGATAAACGGACTGATTCCCTCTTATTATGAAGGCGAATTGAGCGGAAACGTTGAAATCTTGGGTAAAAATACAAAAGAGCTCGAGCTCTATGAGTTGACACCATACGTTGGTTCTGTTTTTCAAAACCCAAAATCACAGTTTTATACGCTTCATACGGACACCGAAATTGTTTTTGCCTGCGAAAATATGGGTGTGGATAGAGAGGAAATCCTTAAAAGATATCGGCAAACTGTCACGGAATTACATATAGAAAAACTAATTGGGAAATCGCTTTTTGCCCTTTCCGGTGGGGAAAAGCAAAAGATTGCATGTGCATCTGTCAGCACTCTTTCACCAAAAATTATAGTTCTCGACGAACCAACTTCAAACCTCGATATTTCCACAATTAAAGATTTGGCTGAAATTTTGCTGGCTTGGAAAAAACTAGGTCACACCGTTGTGATTGCTGAACACAGGTTGATGTGGCTGAAAAATATTGTTGATCGCGTTATTTATTTTGAAAGCGGGAAGATAATTAAAGATACTTCTGTACAGGACTTTTTTGCAAATTCACAGTTAAATGAGATGGGATTGCGTGGTAGTGAAAAGTTTGCACCAAAAAATATCACTGCATTTAGTGATGAAAAGTTTCTTGAAATTAAAGATTTTTATTACAAAACAGATGGTAAGAAAACACTTGATATTGATATGCTGAAAATCCCAAAAGGTGCGGTGGTTGCCGTTCTCGGAAACAACGGTGCGGGAAAAACCACCTTTGCAAAATCTTTGTGTGGACTGCTAAAAAAGTCAAGCGGGGTATTAACATACAATGATAAAGAATATTTACGCAAACAGCGAATGAAATTATGTTACATGGTAATGCAGGATGTTAATCACCAACTATTTGCTGAAAGTGTACAAGACGAAGTGCTTATAGGACTGAATTTTAAAACGGAAGAAGAAGCTTCATTCGCACAAAACATTTTGGAACGACTGGGTTTGTGGGAGCAAAGAGAAGAACATCCAAGAGCACTATCCGGTGGACAGCGACAAAGAGTGGCTATTTGTGGGGCTATTGCAACAAATAAGGAGATAATAATTTTTGATGAACCTACAAGTGGACTGGATTATTACCATATGAAGGAAGCCTCTAAAAACATCAATAAACTTTCAAAGGAAGGCAAAACGCAGTTTATTATCACACACGATCCCGAGCTCGTGGCGGAGTGTTGCGACTATTTCATGTTTATGGAAAGCGGAAAAGTTATAAAAAGCGGAGAGTGGAACGAGGAGAACGTCGATTTTGCAAGAGAATATTTTGCCGAATATTAGGGCGTTATGTGAAGTATTATTGATAGCTTCTTTGTATTAGTCACTCCTGCCAATGCGATTTTCGTTGAATTGCAAAGTATGTAGTTGCACACAAGTTAATGTTACGGTATTATTATGCGTGTATATGCAATCGCACAGAAGTTGATTGTTGGACAAAACATTAGTGTATTTTATATAATATACGAAAACTAACGATTAAAAGCAAGAGAACTTATGATGAAAAGAATTTTAGCGATTATTATAACGGTGGCGATGGTACTAACACTTGTGCCGACGGTGGCACTTGGTGTTGATACAGAAATGGATGATTTTGAAAAGTTGCAAACCGCACTTGAAGCAGCAACTTCCGGAGACACCATAACGCTTACCGAAAGCATTTACACCGACGAGTACGTAGCAGATTTAACGGTGAAAAACGGAGTCACTCTCGTAATTTCGCAGAAAGTCAATTTAACCTTGTAAGAAGACAAATCCTTCACGATCGCAGGCGGTGGTAAGGTAACAGTTGATGGTACAATGAATCTTTTGAAAGCAACGTTGACGTTTCAGGGTGCCTCCGAGCTGACGGTATACGAAGAAGGAAAGTTATTTGGTAACGGAGATATAAACGTTGAAGACGGTGGGCTATTGACAATCAATGGCAAATTAATAATTTCGGACGACTATCCGCTTACTGTCAAAGCGGATGGTGAACTCATACATAACTGTCTTTCATTTCTGAGATGATATTAACTGAACGTGCGCTCATTTTAGTATATGGAAAGGTAGCTGTTAATAATAGTTTAAATTTAAGCACTGAGCCAGCAGCCATTCAGATATATCAAGGTGGCGAAATGGTAGTTACAGGTTCGTTTGCGCAGGCTCCCTATTCTGAGGTCTTTATGAAAGGAGGCAGTCTATGGTTGTACGGTGATCTAAATATTATGACTGGACATCTCTTCTCAATATACAGCGAGCAAGATGTCGGCGTCGTCTATTCTCCAAATGATATAAGGACAAGATTAATGTGATTTTCGATGGCTTGTATGAGGAAGACCGGTTGATCGAACTGGATGCAAATGAAGGGGAATTTGGGGATGCACTCAATATGCTTATATTACAGGAATCAAAAGTGGTGACAAGTTAACCCCGGTCAACACTCCCGAAGAACCCACGAGAAGCGGTTATACATTTTCGCACCGGGAGTATAGTGATGGCACAAATCCGGCTAACACAATATCCTATTCTAATTTTGAGAACATCGAAATTTATCCTACCGATGCAACCGTTATTGCACAGTGGACGAAAAACCCACCGCCCATACCAACTTATTCTGTAAACCGTGAAGTTGTGGGAGAGGGCACGCTCGACACAAGCAATCCGATATCCCTCGGCAGCACCATATATTTCCCCTTCTCATTTTAAATCAGAAGACGGAAATGCTCTAATCTTAGACCCGTCGAATCGAGAATTTAACGTCAACTATTTCTCGATTACAAACAATAATATTGATACGAATAGCAATTTTGTTTAATCGATTGGCTTTGATGTTATAAACTACAACGGTGTAGAATATGGAGTCATCGCGATTAACACAAATAGTAGTGCCGTGGCATCTGCCGGTAGCGAACAGAGCCTCATTATTGAGGAAATTACCCTAAGTGCAAATAATGATTCGCAGTATTCTCATTTTAATGCTCTTGATACGTTTGTTTTCAATGACAAAATCGAAGTCACCGTAAGCGTCGAAGGCGAGAGCGAAGGTGAAGGTGAGAGCATTTTACCCGAGAGTATTAATGAGCATGTTACCCAAGCACAGGAAGAAGGCTTAACTGATGTGCAATTTGTCATGACAGATACAGTGCCGCCTATCTCTGTTGACAAAGCTCTCTTTGACAGCGCAAGACAGGAAGGCATGGACAGTGTGTCTGTGACAAACACTGCCACAGGTGTGACAATGAACACAAGCACAACGGGTGTCGGTTCGTTTACTTTTGCCTCAGAGGCAGGGCTTGCAACCACTCAGAACGAACAATTCGCAATTGAATTGACTTTCCCTCAACAAGATGAAAATAGATAAAACAATCGTCAACCGACTCGTTGTCTCAGAGAGTAAATAACCAGCCCGGCTCTATGGTTGAGCATTTTACGGAGGTGTGAAAAAAAGTCTGTAATTTCCTGTCTTCTATGATAGTTGTATCAGCGAGT
>CAYJIQ010000142.1:2671-5742 GCA_964370275.1 uncultured Christensenellaceae bacterium | reverse complement strand
GCGAGTGTCAGCGAAGTGTTCGGTCTAAACTCAGACTACCTAGCGCAAATATCTTCGCAAAAGGACATAGAACAGCTAAATACATGGTTGTATCACGCACTTATGCGCTTTACAAACACCGTATTTAAAGTGGACGATACAAAGCACAGCGAAATTATAAAGCGAGTGATGGAATACATAAGGAAACATTTGAGCGAAAAGATATCGCTAAATGACGTTTCAAACTACGTTAGCTTTTCGGTCTCATACCTTTCGAGGATATTTAAAGAAGAGACAGGCGAAAATATATCCGCATACATAAATCGAATGCGGGTGGATCGTGCAAAGACGCTGTTGCTAAACCAAAACTATTCATTGGTAGAGGTTACGGGAATGTCAGGATTTGAAGATCAAAGCTATTTTAACAAAGTATTTAAAAAACTATGTGGAATAACGCCCGGAAAATACAGAGAAAAACACGGCAAAAACTTATAAATTGCCGTGACATTAGGAGGATAAAGAAATGAGCAAATTAGAAGAAGTAAAAGCATTTTTACAACAGGGTAGAAAGAAAAACGTTGTAACGTTGGTTCAGGAATTGCTTGACGAGGGAATGCCCGCACCGCAGATTTTAGATGATGGTCTACTCGCCGGAATGAACATAATCGGCGAAAAATTCAAAAACGGCGAAGCATACATCCCCGAAGTTCTCGTTGCTGCACGCGCGATGAACGCAGGTGTAGAAGTGCTTAAACCAGCACTCGCAGAAAGCGGCGCAAAGTCCAGAGGCAAGGCTGTTCTTGGAACGGTTAAAGGAGACCTTCACGACATCGGCAAGAACATCGTTAAAATCATGTTTGAGGGCAGAGGAATCGAAGTTATCGACCTCGGCGTAGACGTAACACCCGAACAGTTTATCGACACTGCGATCGAGCAGGAAGCTACGGTTATCGGTTGTTCGGCTCTGCTAACGACGACAATGGCGGTTATGAAAGATGTTGTCGAATATGCAGAGAAAAAGGGCGTTAGATCTCAGGTTAAGATTATGATTGGTGGCGCTCCTATAACACAAAACTTCTGTGATTCTATCGGTGCGGATGCATACACACCCGATGCTGCTACGGCTGCAGAGGTTGCTGTAACATACTTCGAAAACTAATAATTCACCATAAGAGGCTTGCACAGACTGAATGTTTGCGCAAGTCTCTTGTTTATAGAAGAATAAAGGTTTTTTATGAGATTAAAACTAATAGCCTGCAAGGCTCTATATAGAGAATTTTCGCTAATATCTGCGGACAGCGAAAACTACGTGGACGTGACTTATCTGCGCCAAAAATACCATGACACGCCAAATATTTTGCAAAGGACTCTTCAAGAGGAGATAGACGCGATAGACGAAGAGCGGGATGCGCACTCCGCCTCGCCGAGGCTGGGGCTGGATTTTGATGCCATCGTCATAGGCTACGGCCTTTGTTCAAATGCTGTGCTGGGGCTCAGCTCAAAAAAATATCCGATAGTAATTCCAAGGACAGACGACTGCATCGGGTTGTTGCTCGGTTCTTATGCAAAATATAAAGAAATTTTCTCTGAAAAGGCGGGGAACTATTGGTATACGCCCGGCTGGATAGAGAGTGCGGCCGTTCCCTCGGAGGAATTTGACCGTGCACTTTTTGAGGAATACAAAGAAAAATACGACGAGGACGATGCTGAATATATTATGAGCATGGAGCATTCTATCGAGCATTATACCGATTTTTCATACATCGAGTGGGAGCGGCTGAAACTTCCTTCGTGCAGGGAATACGCAAAACAGGCGGCAGAGCACTTTGGCGTCAAGTTTAACGTTTTCGAGGGCGAGGAGGATTTTATAAGAGGTCTTATCTCGGGAAATTGGGATGATCGATTTTTGGTAGTGCCTCCCGGCAAAAAGGTTGCGGCGGAGTACGACGGAAAAATAATGACAGTTGAGGAAAAATAAATGGACTATTGCACAGGGGCTTGCATATTTGGCAAATGTCCCTTTGTCAAATGCATACGGGACAAACAGATAAGCCGCGAGGCTGTGAAGCTAAAACAAAAGATGCACATACTCGAAAGCGGAGATTTGAGGGATGTTATTTCTGAGACGGACGGTTTTGGCGTTGCGATAGATATCGGGACTACGACGGTTGTCGCCTCGTTATACGACCTTAGAACATGCGAAAAACTCGGCACGGCAAGCTGTCTTAACTCACAAGCAACTCTGGGTCCCGACGTAATCTCGAGGATCAAGTTTGCAAGGGAAATACATGGCGGGCTTGACAAGCTAAACCGCTCTATAATTCGCGATTTAAAAGGGCTTATTGAGGGGATAGCGCAGGACGTGAAGTTAAAAAGATGCGTAGTGACGGCGAACACGACAATGCTCCACCTTCTTGCAAGTATTCCGCCGGACTCTATGGGAGTATCGCCATTTGAACCGCTTTCAAAATTCGGAGATGTGATTTGCGGTGAGGTTTTAGGCATAGACTGCGAAATTAAGCTCGTTGCCTGTATATCATCTTTTGTCGGCGGGGATATTACAAGTGCTATTTTGGCGACAAATATGGCCGGCTTACAGGAGACTTCGCTTCTTTTAGACATTGGCACCAACGGCGAGGTTGCGCTTTGTCACAAGGGAAAGTTGATTGCAACGTCGACAGCGGCGGGGCCTGCGTTTGAAGGTGCGAGTATCGAATGCGGTATGGCGGGCGTAAAAGGTGCGATTAGAAAGGTCTACATAAAAAACGGTCTGAAAATCGAGACGATAGAGAATCAAAAAGCGGTGGGCATCTGCGGATCGGGTCTTCTTGATGCGGTTGCGCTAATGCTAGAGACGGGAATTGTCGACGAAATGGGTGCCTTTGCAGACAATGAAGCCGTTTGCGGCGGAAAGTTTTATCTTAGCGAGGATGTATATATTTCACAAAAGGATATTCGCGAACTACAGGCGGCGAAGGCTGCGATTGCGGCGGGCGTACTCACTTTGCTTCATGTCTCGGGAATAAGCTATGATGAGGTGGACAGCGTCTATCTCGCAGGTGGTTTTGGAAACTTTATGGACCCCGTGAGCG
>CAYJIQ010000142.1:0-2636 GCA_964370275.1 uncultured Christensenellaceae bacterium | reverse complement strand
TAGGGATTTTCCCGAAGGTTGCGCTAAATAAAATACACGCAGTAGGAAATGCGGCTCTGAGTGGAGCGACACTTGCGCTGTTGCGTGAGGAGAACTTTATTCAAAGTACAAAAATAGCAGATATGGGCGAACACATAGAGCTTGGCCACAATCCGTATTTTATGGAAAAATATATCGATTGCATGATGTTTGAGGATTTATAACTTTGTGCCTTTAAGTCTGCTAACAACAATATTAGACACAAAGCCCATTAGTAAGCCAAAAAGTGCGCCGGAAATTATAAGGACAGGTAGGTAGTATATAAATTCGCTTGTCGAAGTGAGCGCAATCATGACAAAGATTTGCCCGACATTTGAGAGCACACCTCCTGCGCTGCTAACCCCCGCAAGGCTAAAACATTTCATGCGCAACATAAGCGCCATTGCGACAAAGGATATAGCTCCGCCCGCAAAGGAATAGGCGAGCACAGTAATTGCACCCGTCGCGAAGAATGTCGCACATATTTTGACAAGCGCGACGAGAACAGACCATCTCCAACCGTAAATTTTTAAACACACGAGCACGGCAATATTTGCAAGCCCCGGCTTTATCCCGGGCAGCAGATTCGTAAAGCCGAGCAGTGTGTTTTCTAATATTGATAAAACTATCGCAACGGCACAAAATAGCGAAATATAGGCGATTCTTTTACTCTGCAATGCCGTCCACCTCGCTTTGCCCTTCTATTAAAACAATCGTTGAGTTTGGCGCACAAGCCAGCATAGCGCCGGCGGAGGAAACCTGCCCCATCTTTACGCAATCGCGGCCGGGGCAATCGGAGGTATGGAAAAACACGCGAGAATTTTCTATGTAAATTTTGTTAAAATAGTCTCCGTTTACTTCAAAAAAAGCGTCTTCATGCAGGTTGGCTGAATATACAGTCTCCCCTTGGTGTATAATCACGACAGTTTCCCCTTCTCCTGAGGGTAAAAGCGCATATAGAGAAATGCCCGCCAAAATCAGCAGGGCACATAGGATCAGATCAGCTCGCTTTAACATATTTATCACCGACAATCTGCAGATTTGTCCGCTCCCAAAATCCGTCCGTTGCGACAACGGTATTGTCATCGAGAACGAGTAAAGCCTGAGCACCCTGTGTTTCGACAAGCTTTAGGCCTTGCTCGCTGCCCAGCACGAAAACTGCGGTAGACAGGGCATCGGCAAGCATTCCGTCCTCGCTTAAAATGCTTACGCTTAAAATATCGCTACTTGCGGGATATCCCGTTTTTGGGTCGATTATGTGGTGGTAGACAATGCCGTCTTGCTCAAAAAATCGCTCGTATGCGCCCGAAGTTACAAGCGATACGTCAGTAAGCTCTGCCGTGCAAAAATACTCGCTTGCCTCGCCCAAAGGATCGCGAATGCCAACGACAAAGGGCTCTCCTTGCTTGTCGCCAAAAGCGCTCATGTTGCCGCCGAGGTTTAGCAGTCCGCCGGGAACATCCTGCTCAAGGTAATAATTTAAAAGTTCGTCGCCTGCATAGCCTTTAATCACCGCACCGAGGTCAATCGTCTGATTTTGTGCAATTTTAACAGAAAGACTATCTTCGTCAAACTCGATTTTGTCGTAGCCTACGCCTTGTATCAACTTTAAAATTTCGTCCTCTGCGGGAACGTCGGGCTCGTTTGTAAAGTCCCAAGCGTCCACGATTTTGCCCACTGTCGGGTCAAAAGCGCCGCCTGTAATCTCAGCAAGCTGAACCGAGCGCTTTAAAACGTCATACGTTTCTTTGCTGACTGCCACAAAATGTCCTGCGTTTTCGTTTATCTCGTAAATTTCGCTCGACTCGATGTACTTTGAAAACTCGGATTCCGTTTCAAAAAGAATTTGTTCCGCGCCCGCAATCACCTCGTAATCTGCATAGACGGTCTGGGTACAAATTGTGTTCATAGCAATGACCGTGCTGTCTACACTCTTTGGTGCACAGGCTGAAAAAACGCTCGCTATTAACAAAAACAGTAAAATAACCGTCGCGCGCTTCATCTAATTCGCCTTTATATATACGGTAAGAACAGAAATATCCGCAGGTGAGACTCCCGAAATTCTCGAAGCTTGCCCTAGGTTCGTTGGCCTAATCTGAGAAAGTTTGGCACGCGCCTCGAGTCTGAGACCGCCAATTTCCGAGTAGTCGATTTGTGCGGGAATCTGCTTCTTTTCAAGCTCCAAGAAAGATTTTATCTGTCGCTGTTGCTTTTTAATATACCCTTCATATTTAATATCCGTCTCTATAGACATTTCCGTGTCGCTATCATACCTGTTTACGTCGGCAACCATAGCTAAATCAGCATAGTGAATTTCGGGTCTGCGTAAAAGATCCGCAAGCGACTTTGGGGACTTGTTCGGAGTTCCGTTAAAATTAGCTAAAAAATCGTCTAAGTCTTTGCCGGGAGCGATTACCTTCTTTTCAAGCATCGCCTGTTCCTTTTTTATGATCTCCATCTTCTTCATATATGCGTCGTATCTGGCGTCGCTTACAAGTCCGACATCGCGCCCAAGCTCGGTTAGCCGTGCATCTGCGTTGTCTTGGCGCAGAAGAAGCCTGTATTCGGCACGAGAGGTCATCATGCGATACGGTTCGCCCGTTCCCTTTGTTGCAAGG
>CAYJIQ010000141.1:0-5765 GCA_964370275.1 uncultured Christensenellaceae bacterium | reverse complement strand
ATAAAATATTTTTTCGTAGTCATCGTCGCTAAGCCCCAAACTTTTTAGGTAGTCTATATTTTGTGCGCCGCCGACGGGAAGGTCTGTTCCAAACAAAATCCTGTCCGTTCCGTGCATCAAGATAATTTTTCTAGCGTGTTCTTTTCCCATGTGTTCGTGTATCATAGAGGTGTCGAGGTAGACATTTTTGTCGCACAAGTGTTCGATAGTCGCGCCCTCGTCATTAACATCTCCAAGGTGCGCAAAAACCATCACAGCCCCCGCAAAATCCCTCGCAACTTTTCCCGCAGCAGAGGGAGCCGCGCGCTTTGAATCCGCATAGTGTGGATCAAATCCCCCGTGAAAAAACATAATAAAACCCATGTTTGCGCACATGTCGTACATCGGGTATGCGCATTTGTCGTCCATGTCGTAGCCTTGAAACTCGCTATGAAACTTTACACCCAAAATCCCGTGCTCCTTTAGCCTTTGGAGCTCATATTTAATATTTTTTGAATATGGATGCACAGAGCCGAACGAATATACACCCTCGCCGCTGCACTGCATAGCAAAGTCGTTTACATTCCTCTCGTTTTCGGGTTTTGAGGTGATGTTTAGCAGAACAAACGCACTGCTACCCATGCGCCTTTCATATTCAATCGTACCCTCTAAAGTCCCGTCGGAGTTCATCTTATAGTTCGTATTTCTCTTAAAAAGAGCAACCACGCTATCCGCAAGTCTGTGCGGATAAGCGTGGGTATGAAAATCGATAATATTCATGTTCTATCTAAAGTCAATCTCTACTTCGTTGTCGTTTGTGATTCCTACTCCCCATGAGATCGAGTAGCCAATTCTCTCTGCAATACCCGAGGCATAGGATTTGAGCGAGTTGCACGCCTTTAGGCACTCGGAGCTCGGCTCGGTTGAGTTCACCTGAGAAATCAGCGAGGCAAGAGTCTGTCTCTCTTCAAGCGTCATGCACCCTTCGGGCAATGTCACAACGGGATCCGGGGAAACTTCTGAGCTAAACGATGTGTTCGCACCCAGAACTTGTGCCGGTGTATTCATCGCCATAGATACGGGAACGGGCAATGTTTCAGGATCTTCAAGATTTTCGGAATCTTCTTCCTTAGGAACGGGTATGGGCATCGGCGTATTTGTCGGCGCGGACGTTTCCCCCGGTGCTGGCGAAGTGCCGGAATCCGGATTTATTAGCGTGTGGTCGGGATTAAATCCATTTGCCGCAAGGAGTGCCGTGTCTGCGTCGAGCATCGCCTGAGATTTGCTCGCCCAAGACCCTTTTATCGCAGCCGACCACTCCGTCGCCGCCGCGCTGTATGTATAGTCGGTGTGTTCGGGGACGGTAACTCCGTAAACCTGCTCGATAAGCTCAACTCTCTCTTCTTGGTCGGTAAAAACGTACACCCAGTCGTCAAACATCAGAGAAGTTGTTCCGTCAAACGAGTGCATTCTGATATTTTCCGAATCAAGCCCGTATGCAAAACTCGCAAGGGCCGCAGTTTGCGCAAGAGTTGTGTTTGTTACAAGGTCGCCCTCAAATGCTTCAAGAATTGCGGGTATCTGTGCGATAATTCCCTGCTCCTGCATGGTTTCAAAAATCGTTATGAGCATCTCTTTTTGTCTGTCTATTCTGTTAAGGTCTCCCGATTCTTCAATGTTTTTTCTTACACGCAGGTAGTCGAGAACTCCCTGACCGTCGAGCATCTGGAGTCCCGGTTCATAGTCCCTGTCTCCCATAGAATACTCCATCTCAAGGTCAAACTGCACCTGCCCAACGGTATCGTCCACAAGTTCTTTGACCGCCGGCATAGTTACCGCATAGTAGTAGTCAACGGGAATTCCGCCGAGCATCCATTCTGCCGTCTCGCAGACCTTTTCAAGCGAGCTCGGTTCGGGGAAAACTCCTCCGCAGTTGAGCGAAGCGTTCATCTTGTAGTATCCTTCAACCCCCGGGACGTTCACATATGTGTCACGTGGCATGGACAACATGTCTACCGTTCCCTCTTCGATGTTAAAGGCTAGTACCATCATAACGTCCGAGTGAAAGTCTGTTTTTCCGTTACCTCCGTCAATCCACTCCTCTGTAATGCGCTCGTCTGAATAGTCGACGCCTATGAGCATTACATTTATGATTCCGTCGTCGAGATTTTCAAGGATGGACATATCCGCCATGCCTTCAAGGCTTTCAAGTGCACTCAACTGTGTTCCCGCAACCGAGCCGTCAACAGTGAGTAAGTCCTCCTGCACCTCGAGAGATTGCTCGTCTCCCGGCTCCGACACTTCAAACTGTTCTTTTATCGTGTCAAACTGACCGAGCGGGTTTGTCAGAATGTCCATAACATAGATTATTCCCGCACCTATTGCAACGACAAGCACTCCTAATATTGAAAAAACAATTGCCTTTTTCTTTGATGACCATCTTTTTTTCTGCTTTTTGCTGTTAGCGTTCGAGTTCATTTCGGTTTTTTTGTCTGCGCCTGCCGCTTCATTTGCCGGTTTTTGAGCACCCTTTTGCTTGTACTCTTTCACTGCGTCGGCTAGGTCTACAAATTCCTCGCTGTTTTCTTTCGCTCCGTTAAAGCTGTTTTTATTTTTTTTCATGGCAATCTCGCCCGTTTGGGCTTTCTCCTTCTTTTGTGGTGCGGTCTTTTTCCTCTTAAACAGAGAACATTCGCATAATGTTATTTATTTCCTCTCCATTTTACACTAAAATTGCAACATATATAATAGTTTTTCTTAATTGTTACAAATATATTACTTGCATCAAAAATATTCTAGCTCCAACCCTCCTTTCCAAGCTTGTCGTGAAGCTTTTCCAGTGCGTGTTTTTCTATTCTTGATACATATGACCTTGAAATCCCGAGCACATTTGCAACCTCTCTTTGCGCCAGCACTTCCTTTCCCGAAAGCCCATAGCGCAGCTCGACGACTATCCTCTCTCGCTTTGTCAACACCGAGGCAAGAAGTTCTCCCAGCCGCTTTACCTGTACCTTTAGCTCCACTTTGTCCTCAACATCCGCACAACCCGTACCCAAAATGTCGGCAAGCGAAATTCTGTTGCCCTCTTTGTCCTCGCCAATCGGGTCTGCAAGCGAGGTGTCTCCCGCAGATTTCTTAAGGCTTCTTAAAAACATCAATATCTCATTTTCAATACACCGGCTTATATACGACGCAAGCGACTTTGCCTTTTCGGGCTTAAAAGTGTTTACTCCCTTGATAAGCCCGACAGTGCCTATTGAAATTAGATCGTCCATGTCCGCACTTGCACCCGAATACTTCTTTGCTATGTGCGCAACAAGCCGCAAGTTGTGCTCGATAAGTTTGTTTCTTGCCTCAAAATCCCCCGACATATAAAGCTCGATGTAGCGTTTTTCCTCCGCACTCCCAAGCGCCTTTGGAAACGCCTTGTTTCCCGAAATGTATCCTGCATAAAAAAATATGTCCTTTAAAAATTCAAATATCGGCAACATAAAAAAACCTCCGCACTTTTATAGTTAATCTATATTCAGTGCGAAGGCAAAACTTGTTTATTTATTTTTGGCACCTCTAAAAACTATAGGTGCACGTATGAACATCGCAAAAAAATCTATGCAGAATTTTATTCAACCGTCACGCTCTTTGCTAAGTTTCTCGGTTTATCGACGTCGCAACCTTTGTAGACTGCGCAGTAGTACGCAAAAAGCTGCATGGGAATTACACATAAAATCGGCGCAAATACGTCAAGCGTGTCGGGAATCGTCATAACTTCGTCGATCTCGCCTTTAAAGAAATTTGCATCCCTTTCCTGGCATATTCCCGCAACATATGCACCCCTTGCTTTAACTTCCTTTATGTTGCTCAGCGATTTTTCAAACAGATTTCTCTGAGTTGCCAGCGCAACAACGAGCGTGTCCGTGTCTATAAGTGCAATCGTTCCGTGCTTAAGCTCTCCTGATGCGTATGCCTCTGAGTGAACGTACGAAACTTCCTTTAGCTTGAGAGACGCTTCCATAGCAAGCGCGTAGTCCATGCCTCTGCCAAGGAAAAAAGCGTGCTCTTCCATGTATCGCTTTGAAGCCAATTTTTGGATATCCTCAACGTTTTCGACGAGCAACCTTGCCTTATCGTTTAGCAGCTCCTCATATTCGTCCGCTTTTATCGTTCCTCTCATGCGCCCGAGCTCCATCGCCATCATATACGCCGCCAACACCATGGTTATGTACGCTTTTGTCGACGCAACCGCAATCTCCAGCCCCGCCTGTGTGTAAATTACAGCGTCCGCTTCTCTTGAGACTGTGCTTCCCTTTACGTTTGTTATCGCTACAGTTTTAAGCCCGCTCTTTTTCGCCTCTCGCATCGCCGCAATCGTATCTGCAGTTTCGCCAGACTGGCTGATTACCACAACGAGCTGACCTTCTTCTAAGATAGGTTCTCTGTATCTAAACTCCGAACCGATGTCCACCTCGACGTTTAATCTCGCCATCTTTTCAATGACATACTTTGCTATCACTCCCGCATGATATGCCGTTCCGCACGCAATTATCGTTATTTTCTTAATCCCGTCAACAACATCCTGAGTAAGGTGAATTTCTGAAAGGTCTATGATTGAATCCTTGATTCTGGGCATCAATGTGTCGTAGAGCGCCTTTGGCTGTTCGTTAATCTCCTTGATCATAAAATGCTCATATCCGCCCTTTTCCGCCTGATTTATGTCCCAATCTACGGTGAACGGTTTCTTGTTTATCTTCTTGCCGTATTCGTCGTAGATCTTCACTCCGTTTTTATTGAGCACGACGAGTTCATGGTCGTTTAGGAAGTGTACATCCCTTGTATACTTTAATATCGCGGGAATGTCTGACGCGATGAGGTTTTCGCCCACTCCGACGCCCACGACCAGCGGGCTGTCCTTGCGCACTGCAACAATTTCGTCGGGCGTATCCTTGGCAATTACCGCAAGCGCATATGAGCCTTCTATCTTGGTTATCGCCTCGGCAACCGCCGTTTTTAGGTCTCCTCGGTAGTAGTAGTTTATAAGGTGCGCCGCAACTTCTGTATCAGTGTCCGACAAAAACACAACTCCCCTACTCTTTAACCACTCCTTTAACTGCATATAGTTTTCTATTATGCCGTTATGAACGAGTGCAATGTCTCCGTGTTCGCTCGTGTGCGGGTGCGCATTAACGTCTGTAGGCTCTCCGTGAGTCGCCCACCTGGTGTGCCCGATGCCCGTTGTAGAGTCGATGTGTGTCCTTTCGATAATGGCTTCAAGGTTTGAAAGCCTGCCCTTCGCTTTGATAACTTCTATGTCCTCGCCTTGTACAAAAGCCACCCCTGCGCTGTCGTATCCCCTGTATTCGAGTTTTGAGAGTCCGTCAACGAGAACGCCTACCGCCTGTTTGTCACCTGCATAACCAACAATTCCGCACATATTTCGTCTCCTTTTATATGTAAATTTAAAACTATGCCAATCGCTTTTCTATGAGCTTTGCAATCCGAACCGCTTCTGATTCAATCTGAGTGCGGTCTTTGCCCTCTATCATTACACGCACGAGCGGTTCTGTTCCCGAGGTACGAATGAGCACACGCCCTTCCCCCGCAAACGCCGCTTCGAGCTTTGTTATTTCCTCTTTTATCACATCATCGCTGAGATATCCGTGTTTCTTCTCCTCTGCTACCTTTGCGTTAACGAGAATCTGCGGAAGAATTGTGACGACGTGGCAAAGCTGCGAAAGCCTCTGTTCCTTGCTTTTTATCACTCCCGCAAGAGCAACACCCGTCATTATTCC
>CAYJIQ010000140.1:3678-5837 GCA_964370275.1 uncultured Christensenellaceae bacterium | reverse complement strand
ACAGCGAAGAGGCAGCAATCGAAGCAATATTCGGCGGCAAAATTGTCGAGGGCGATGTGGTTGTTATAAGATACGAAGGACCAAAAGGCGGCCCCGGGATGAGAGAAATGCTTTCGCCTACCAGTGCGCTGGCGGGAATGGGTCTAGACAAATCTGTTGCCCTTATTACAGATGGAAGGTTTAGCGGCGCGAGCAGAGGCGCTTCTATTGGACATGTATGCCCGGAAGCGGCTGAAGGCGGCCTCATCGCACTCGTTGCCGACGGAGACGTTATTGACATCGATATTCCAAACTACAGCATTAGCGTACAGCTTAGCGACCAAGAAATAAAAGAACGGTCGGCAGAATTGCAAATTCCTGAGCCAAACATAAAGTCGGGCTGGTTAGCAAGGTATGCAACGCTCGTTGACAGCGCGGCTAAAGGCGCAATAATGAAAATATAAATTCTACCCACCACCGATGATCCGAAGATAGGATATCGGTGGTGTTTTTTTATCAATAAACAACTCAAGAAAATTATAAATAAGGCAGCAAAAAGGCGAGTTAGTGCTGATATTTAGATGGTAAAGAAAATTAAATGACAAAATTAAAAAACATTGATAAAAATTTCACAAAAAAACACTTGCATTCTTTCTTAAAGTGTGTTAAAATTTTCACAATGAAGCCGATAAGGCTGGAGGTACCTAGGTTATCTGATAATAACGCAGAAAATGGGTATAATCAAGTTAGTGGTTGCAGTGCACTAAATGAGTGCAAAATATAATTTTTAAGAAGTTAAGGAGAATTAACATGGCTGAGGTAAGAGAAGTAATTGACAATGTAGAAAAACTCAAAGAGGAATTTAAGGCCTTAAGAGCAGCGCAACAGAAATTCGCGACCTTTTCGCAAGAACAGGTAGATGCAATCTTCCTTGCGGCTTCCAAGGCTGCCAATGCAATGCGCATACCGCTTGCTAAAATGGCGGTTGCAGAAACAGGCATGGGCATTGTTGAGGACAAGGTTATAAAAAATCACTATGCAAGTGAATATATTTACAACGCATATAAAGACACAAAAACATGTGGAGTTATAGAAAGGGACGAGGCAAACGGCTTTGCAAGAATTGCTGAACCTATGGGCGTTGTATCGGCGGTAATACCGACAACAAACCCCACATCCACAACAATATTTAAAACATTGATATCGCTAAAAACGAGAAATGCAATAATAATAAGCCCCCATCCCCGTGCAAAAAACTGCACAATCGAAGCGGCAAGAATTGTTTTAGAAGCTGCGGTTAAAGCGGGTGCACCCGAGGGAATCATTAGCTGGGTTGACGTTCCTTCGCTTGAGCTTACAAATGTGGTTATGAAGGAGGCTGACGTTATCCTCGCAACAGGCGGCCCCGGAATGGTTAAAGCGGCATATTCGAGCGGCAAACCGGCTATCGGCGTGGGTGCGGGAAATGTTCCGGCTATCATCGACGACACAGCGGACATTCTCCTTGCCGTAAACTCGATAATTCACTCAAAGACATTTGACAACGGCGTTATCTGTGCCTCGGAACAGGCTGTTATTATTCTTGATAGTATCTACAAGAAAGTAAGAGATGAATTTGAAAACCGTGGTTGCTACTTATTAAAACCCGATGAAATAGAAAAGGTCAGAAAGACAATTATAATAAACGGCGCACTTAATGCTAAAATCGTTGGACAAAGTGCATACAAAATTGCTCAACTTGCCGGAGTGGAAGTTCCCGAAAGTGCAAAAATCCTCATCGGTGAGGTGGAAAGCGTTGAACTAAGCGAAGAGTTTGCACACGAAAAGCTCTCGCCTGTGCTTGCTATGTATAAAGCTAAGACATTTGACGAAGCTGTAGACAAAGCGGCAAAGCTGGTTGAAGACGGCGGTCTTGGACACACAGCTTCAATATACGTAAACGAGAAAACACATCCTGAGAAGATGAACCAATTTGCAAATAGGATGAAGGCGTGCAGAATAGTTGTAAACACTCCATCGTCACACGGCGGAATCGGAGATCTTTATAACTTTAGGTTAGCGCCGTCGCTCACGCTTGGCTGCGGCTCGTGGGGTGGAAACAGTATTTCGGCGAACGTCGGAGTTATGCACTTATTAAATATTAAAGCGGTTGCCGAGAGGAGAGAAAACATGTTGTGGTA
>CAYJIQ010000140.1:1656-3578 GCA_964370275.1 uncultured Christensenellaceae bacterium | reverse complement strand
TGCACTTATTAAATATTAAAGCGGTTGCCGAGAGGAGAGAAAACATGTTGTGGTATAGAGTGCCTTCAAAGGTATATTTAAAGCCCGGCTCACTGGGAGTTGCGCTTGCTGAATTAAAGGATGTAATGGACAAAAAACGCGTGTTCATTGTAACGGATAAGTTCTTGTTTGAAAACGGATATACAAAGACAGTTACGGACAAGCTCGACGCTATGGGCATTGTTCATACGACATATTACGACGTTGAGCCCGATCCGACACTTGCTTGCGCAAGAGAAGGTGCAAAACTTATGAGCTCATTTAAACCCGACTGCATTATAGCTCTCGGCGGAGGTTCGCCGATGGATGCTGCGAAGATTATGTGGGTAATGTACGAACATCCGGAAGCTGACTTTGCAGAGATGGCGATGAGGTTTATGGATATAAGAAAAAGAGTTTGCCCCTTCCCGAAAATGGGAGAAAAGGCGTACTTTATCGCAATTCCGACAACAGCCGGAACGGGTAGCGAAGTTACACCGTTTGCTGTTATTACCGACGAAAGCACAGGCGTGAAATATCCGCTTGCAGACTATGAAATCATGCCGAATATGGCAATCGTGGACTCCGATCTAATGATGGACGCTCCAAAGGGACTTACTGCGGCTTCGGGTATTGATGCGGTTACACATGCGCTTGAGGCATATGCATCGATGCTGGCAACAGACTTTACAGACTCAATGGCAGTTCGCTCGCTACAGCTTTGCTTTGATTATCTGCCAAAGGCATATGAACAGGGTGCAAAAGATGCGTATGCGAGAGAAAAGATGGCAAATGCTGCGACAATGGCCGGTATGGCGTTTGCAAATGCATTCCTTGGAATTTGTCACTCTATGGCGCATAAGTTGGGTGCGTTTTATCATCTTCCACACGGCGTTGCAAATGCACTGATGATAACAGAGGTTATAAGATTTAATGCGGCCGAAGTTCCCACAAAAATGGGTACATTCTCGCAATATGACCATCCGCACACGCAGCGCAGATATGCAGAGGTCGCAGAAGCACTTGGCATTACAAAAGGTAAGGATGCGGACAAAGTTGAAGGACTTATCAAGAAAATAGAAGAACTCAGAGAGTCTATTGGAATCAAGGCTTCGATTCGTGAATATGGTGTCGATGAAACTGAGTTCATGGAAAGACTCGACGACATGGTTGAACAGGCGTTTGACGATCAGTGCACAGGTGCAAATCCGAGATTCCCGTTGATGTCAGAGATGAAGCAGATGTATCTAAACGCATACAATAGATAAGGAGAAGGTTAATGAATCTTGAAAATGTTATTGCGGTAAGGGCAAAAAAGACGATTTACAGAGATGGAGACAAGGTTATTAAGGTGTTTCACGAGGGTTTTTCCAAGTCGGATATTCTAAACGAAGCTCTTAACCACGCAAAAGTCGAAGAGGCGGGAGTAAAAGTTCCGGTAATTTACGACGCAGGCCGTATCGGCGAAGAGTGGGGGATAGTTATCGAATATATCGAAGGGAAGACTATGGAGGAGTTGATGGA
Source organism: uncultured Christensenellaceae bacterium (assembly GCA_964370275.1). Taxonomy (GTDB): domain Bacteria; phylum Bacillota; class Clostridia; order Christensenellales; family Christensenellaceae; genus CAYJIQ01. The sequence goes on along the minus strand of CAYJIQ010000140.1, from coordinate 2,036 downwards.
GGAAAATCCTGACAAGAAGGATGAATATCTTCAAAGATTTGTCGACATACAGCTTTCAATTCACGAGAAGCGCTCTGCTATGCTAGGAAAGCTTAAAGATAAGATGAACCAAAAAATAAGCACTTCGGGGATTGAGGCGACAACTCGCTATGAGCTTCATACGAGACTGGAATCGCTGCCAAAGAGCAAAAAGGTGCTTCACGGTGACTTCAATCCGTCAAACATCATAATAACTCCCGAAGATGAGGCATATGTTATTGACTGGTCACACGCAACGCAGGGGAGTGCTTCCGCTGATGTGGCTAGAACGTATCTACTCTTCAAGCTCGAAGGCAAGGACGAATTTGCAGAAGCGTATTTGAATCTGTTTTGCAAAAAAA
>CAYJIQ010000140.1:0-1646 GCA_964370275.1 uncultured Christensenellaceae bacterium | reverse complement strand
CAAAAAAACCGATACTGCAAAGCAGTACGTACAAAAGTGGCTTCCGATCGTTGCGGCTTCTCAGTCGGTTAAGGGGAATCCGGAAGAAAGAGATTTTTTGCTAAAGTGGGCAGATGTAGTTGAATACGAATAATAAATAAGAACCTAATCCGTTCGCAACCAACATTGCGAACGGGTACACCGAAACCTTGTTGATTTACAATAAAAAAGGAGGCACATGCCTCCTTTTTTTGTCTTGTTATGCGTCGAAGATGCCTAATAACACAACAGAGCATATTACCGCAAACACCGCTATATAGTGCAATTTTGAAAGCCGTTCTTTGAGGAAAATTCCACCCCAGAATACAGACAAAACACAGTACGATGAGATGATGGGCGCGGCGAGCACGGCGTTTTGAGTGTCAGCGAGTGCATATATATATGCAACCTGACCGACCGTTTCAAACCCGGCACCGACAAGTTTTGGCCACTCGCCTTTGGGTCTGATGCGTTCTTTTTTAATAAGCACGACATAGATAAAGCAGAACAGACCGCTTGCCAGGAATGTAAGCTGGTATGCAACATTCGCTGAGTCTGCCGCAGCCATTTCGGGATCGGGAAAACCGGCAAACAGACCTGTTTGAAGTGCGTCAAGAACTGAATAGTCGGCAAAAGTGCCTGCAGCGTCGAGTATGCAGTAGGCAAGAGGAAGGATGAGTGCAAGGGGAGACTTGGCATACCTGAAGTTTGCGACATCCTGCCTTGCAATTCTAAGCTGAGGGTCTTCCTTTGCCTCTATGAACCCAAGAGCAATAACGCCCGCGCTCATAAGGCCAATGACTATTAGCTGCCAAGGTTCTGCCGCGGTAAATCCGCTGATTATTAAAATAACGAGGGCAGAAAGTGCGCCGGAAGCGTTACAAATAGGCGACGAAACAGACAGTTCGATGTAACGAAGGCCAAAATATCCGGCTACCATTGCAACAATGTATAGTATCGACACAGGGAGGTATGTGAGCATAATTCCCATGTCGAAATAGACATCTGTAAAAAACAGTTGATAGCATGCGTTAAGACCCATTACAAGGCCTACCGCCATTACCATTTTAAGTGGACCGTACTTGTCCTTACGCTCCCTACAACCGAGTTTAGAAAATAGGTCTGAACCGCTCCAACATATCAAAGCTACAACCGAAAATACCAACCACATAAAAAATCTCCTTTGATTATATAGACATAAGTCGCTATGTAGAATTTAGCATACTATGTATCATTGCTTATACATTATATCATTTTATAATCGATTGACAAGGTTTTTGTAAAAACGGTTTTGTTTTTCTTGACATAGGAGGGAAATTAATTTACTATATTACATGGAGGGGGCATTAGCTCAGTTGGTAGAGTACCACACTGGCAGTGTGGGTGTCAGCGGTTCAAGTCCGCTATGCTCCACCATATAATGCTGACAATATAGATGCAGCAGCCTGAAAACCGCTTTGTTAAGCGGTTTTCTCGCATATTTAGACTCAAAATCTCGAAAAGCCCACCCGTAGATGCGCAGGACGGTGAAAAAGAAGTTGACATGGTTCGAACTCCCTACCTTTCAAAACAATTAAATAATCCATAATTTTAGGGGCAAGTGTGATAATTAACACATCACACTTGCC